>RDXD01000530.1 GCA_004292575.1 Bacteroidota bacterium | reverse complement strand
ACATATAATATGTAGATATATGTAAATGGTTGGTGGCAAAAGGGTTGGTTATAAAAGGGGCTAAAGCCGCCGACTTTGTTTTTTTTGAGTAGGCAAACTGGAGGTACGGCAGTTGGCACAAAAAGGTATGGGCAGACGAAAAACGTATTTTTTTTGCTCTTGAAAGCCCCTATTTTTACTAAAATTGCAAGGAAATAGCACGCCGAGCAGAGGATTTTGTGTTGATTTTTTTTGAAAATGAAATTGAAAGCCCCTTATGTAAAAGGCACGGTGTATAAAAATTTTTTTTTCAACAGAAACGGTTGATATTCGCTCCCCCCGCAAGGTTTTTTGTGATAGAAAAACAGGAAATTTAGCGGTGCAGCTGCCACAGAAAATTAGTAAATCTTTATAAATCGGGTTCTAGGAATGAGTAAAACTTGCGACATAGTTTGGGATAATTGTCTGAATATTATAAAAGATATTGTAGAATGGCAACACTTTAAAACTTGGTTTGAGCCCATTACACCGGTGGCCATCAACAATAAGGTGCTTACGATACAGGTTCCGAGTCAGTTTTTTTACGAATACATAGAAGAACACTATATTACACTCATTGCAAAGACGCTGAAGCGGGAGTTGGGCAAGGAGGCACGTTTGGAATACCGTATTATGATGGACAGTGGTAACCACCACCACAAGCCTCAAACCATGGATTTGCCTGCTAACAACATAAGGCTTTACGATAACCGTGCAATGGACTTTCCTTTAGTAGTGAATAACCCTGTAAAAAATCCGTTTGTTATACCTGGGCTGAAAAAAATTCAGATTGATCCCCAGCTTAACCATGTGTACACCTTTGATAGCTTTATTGAAGGTGATTGTAACCGTGTGAGCCGGAGAGCAGGCAAAACAGTGGCCGAAAAGCCTGGCGCTAACAGTTTTAACCCACTGGTAATTTATGGTGGTGTAGGTTTGGGGAAAACCCATTTGGCGCAATCCATAGGCAACGAGGTAAAGCGGTTGCACAGCAATAAGGTGGTGCTGTATGTAAGTAGCGAAAAGTTTATTAATCAATTTCAAGACCATAGCCGCAACAACGCCATCAACGATTTTATACATTTTTATCAGCTGATAGATGTGTTGATAATAGACGACGTGCAGTTTTTTGCCCGCGCCGAAAAGAGCCAAGATGCCTTTTTTGCCATATTTAACCACTTGCACCAAAGTGGCAAGCAATTGGTGCTTACCAGCGATAAGCCGCCCAAAGACTTAGACGGCTTGCAGGAGCGCTTGCTAAGTAGGTTCCGCTGGGGCCTAAGCGCCGATTTGCAGATGCCCGATTATGATACACGCATCGAAATTTTGGAGCGCAAAATGAAAAATGATGGGCTCGAAATGCCGCGGGAGGTGGTAAAGTATTTGGCCTACAACATTAATACCAACGTTCGCGAACTGGAAGGGGCGCTTATTTCCCTATTGGCCCAAAGCAGCCTTAACAAGCGCGAAATTGATTTGGAACTTGCAAAGAAGGTGCTGCGCAACCACATTAAGACCAGCAGCAAGGAAATTACCATTGAAAACATACAAAAAATGGTGTGTGAGTATTTTGGCGTGCCGTTTGACAAATTACAGCAAAAAACCCGCAAGCGCGAAATAGTGCAGGCACGACAAATAACCATGTATTTGGCCAAAGCGTTTACCAAAAACAGTCTAAAAACCATTGGCGATCATTTTGGTGGTCGCGATCATACCACCGTTATACACAGTTGCCAAACGGTGAAAGACCAAATGGATTGCGACAGCTTATTTAAGGAGAACGTGATGGAATTGCAGCAAAAAGTTCAACTGGCGGCCCTGTAAGCTGTGCCATTTGGCAGACCGCCTCATACTGCTAAATGTTGCCCCGTTTTAAAACTGTTACCATTGGGCTCTGGGCGATGGACTAGCACTGAGGGCGCTAAACTCTTGTGCCTCGAATTTGTAATGGGCGGTTATGGCAATCATGGCGGCATTATCGGTACAATACTCAAAGGCTGGTACATAGGTTTGCCATCCCTGTTGCAAACCCAGCTGCTCAAATGCCGTGCGCAGCCCACTATTGGCGCTTACGCCACCAGCTAGGCAAACCTGCTTTATGCCCGTTTGTTCCGCAGCTTTCTTCAATTTTTTTAGCAAAATAGATACAATGGTGTGCTGTACGCTGGCGCACAAATTGGACAGGTTTTGCGCCACAAAAGCCGGATTTAAGCGTTCTTGTTTTTGCAAAAAGTAAAGCACCGATGTTTTTAGGCCGCTAAAGCTAAAGTTGAGGTCTGGCACCTGCGGCTCTGCAAATACAAACTCTGGTTGGCCGGTTGCCGCGTTTAGGTCAATAAGGGGTCCGCCGGGGTAGGGTAGGCCCAGTAGTTTGGCTATTTTGTCGAAGGCCTCGCCAGCGGCATCATCAATGGTTTGGCCCAGCACTTCCATGCTAAGGGGGCTGTGGCACAGCACTATTTGGGTGTGGCCACCACTTACTGTAAGGCACAAAAACGGAAACGACGGCTGTGGCTGCGAAATAAGGTTGGCCAGCACATGGGCCTGCATGTGGTGCACGGCTATAAGTGGCTTTTGCAACGCCAGCGCCATACTTTTTGCAAACGAACTACCTACCAGCAGTGCGCCAATAAGGCCTGGTGCCTGCGTAAATGCAATGGCATCCAGCTGTTGTGGGGCTAGCCCGGCCTTATGCAAGGCTTGCTGCACCACAGGCAATATATTTTGCATGTGGGCCCGGCTGGCCAGCTCCGGCACCACGCCCCCATACTGGCGGTGTACGGTTTGGTTTGCAATAACATTGCAAACCACCCTGCCTTGGGTGCAAATGGCTGCTGAGGTATCGTCGCAGCTGCTCTCGATGGCTAAAATGGTGGACATAACAAAAAGTGGGCAAATGTAACATGCCTACAGCCACCAAGTTCAACTGGTGTGTGAGGTAGGCTGCGGCAAACAGAATGGTGCCTTATTTGCTGCGAATGGCAACCACGGCGTCTAATTTGCTGGCGCTAAGTGCAGGAATAAAGCCCGCCAACAGCCCCACGGCAATGCTAATGCCCAGCCCTAAGCCCACAATACCAAGAGACAGAAATACCTTAAACGGTAATATGCTGCTGAGCAACACGGTAATAAGCCACACCAGAAATAAACCAAGCAGGCCGCCAATGATGCATAAAAAAGATGACTCCAACAAAAATTCGGTCAAAATATAACTGCGCTTGGCCCCAATGGCTTTCTTTAAGCCAATTTGCGAGGTACGCTCTTTTACCGTTACAAACATGATGTTGGCTATGCCAAACAACCCCACAATTAAACTAAAACCGCCAATTACAAAGCCGCCCAGGTTAATGCTGCTAAACAAGCCATCCAGGCTTTTGCTGCTGGCCGTTACATCGTTTAGGGCAAAATTGTCTTCTTCTTTAGGGCTCAATTTTCGTATTTTACGCATTATGCCCGTTAGCTCATCCTTTAAATCTTGGCTCGATACGCCTTCTTTACCCTTCACCAGCAAAAACCTACCAGCGTTGCGCTCGTTTACCACCTGCCGGCAAAAGTTAAATGGTACAATAATAATGTTATCAAAATCCCAGCCGCCAACAAGGCTTTGACCCTCTTTTTTAACCGTGCCCACTATGGTGGCGGTGCGGCCCGCTATTTGCACCTGCTTGCCAATGGCTTTGTTGGCCTCGCCAAAAAGCTTTAGGGCATTTTCGTAACCCATTACCACCACCGGCGTGCCATTGTTAAATTCGCTTGCCGATAGATAGCGGCCCTCAGCCACTTTTATGTCTTGTATTCGGCTAAAGTCTTCGGTGGCACCGTACCAAGTCACGTTTTGCAGCACATTGTCTTTGTGCTCTACACTACTGCTGTTAAACAACAAAAACGCAACAGCATCGGTATAGTTACTCATTTCTTTAATGGGTTTCAGTTCTTCATATTTCGGCTCGGGGCGCTTCATGTACTTCCACCACGGAAAATCGTTACCACCACCCCAGGGCCATTTTTGAATGTAAATGGTATTGCCTCCCAGGTCTTTTAAGCCATCTTGCACATTGGTTTGTAGGCTTTGCACCGTGGTAAGCACCCCAATAATGCAAAAAATACCAATGGTTACGCCAAATAGACTCAAAAAGGTGCGCAGCTTATTCACCTTTAATTCGGCCAACGCCATTTTTAAACTGTTCCAAACAACCAAAGATGTTTTGCGCATGTGCGGAGCCGCAGGTTTACAGTGCTGTACGATGCAGCAGAGCGGTGTACAAATGTAAAATCATTGTATGAGGGCCTGCCATTTTTTTTATGAGCGGTTGCCGCTGGTTAGGCCCTTGCGGGCCGGCTTTAGTGGCCCAATGCCTTAGTAACGCTCAAGCTTAGCGTTTACGCATCGGGTTTTACTTCACAAAGGCAACCATCCACTATCGGTTAGGCGGTTGGTAGGTGCTTGCGTAGTGGTCGGCCAAGTAGCGTGTGTAGTAGGCATTCGTCATTAGGTTTAACTGGTGGGTATAGCTTCGTCCTTTTTTGGCTGCACCATAAAGTTTGCTTATAAAAACATTTGCAAAATCACTCGCTCTGTATTTATTGAGTGCGCTGTTGCTTACACGCTTCTCGTTAATCCATACGCCATAAATCTCCGGGTTTTTAAATTTTTGAAATTGAGCCTCGGTTACTGTATCTCTTTGCAGCGGCCTAGGTGTGGGTATTAATATGCACTTTAACGCTGCTTTTCGTTGCGCCTGACTCATGTGGTAGTAAATGGAGTCCATTTTACGTCGGTTTAGCTTGCTTGCATCTAATCGTAAGTAGCGCTTTCCGTTACGCGCCGTAAAGCTGTCGTGAGCGTTTTTAATTGCCGCATTATACGCTTCGAAAAGTGCCTCAGTTACGCCATTGCCTGCTGGTACCGCCGCTTCTTTGTTTGGTATGGGCACAATGGGCTGGGCAAATGCCATGCTGGTGGTTGTTATAAATGCTATTGCTGCAATGGACATGCTACCCGTTATTTTCCAAATTTTTGTAAACTGCGTGGTGTTTTTACTCATCATCATCATTCGTTTTTTTATTGTGTAAAAATTAAAACTGCTTGTAAATGGGGGGTAGCTCAAAGCTGTACTGTGGGCCAAAATCAGGTGTTGATAGTCCACTTTTCTGAAGCCTTGCCGCAGCACACCCTCGTCGGCAAGCAATTCGTGGTTGGTTTTAATGGCGCGCTTGTAGGCAAACAATATGGGATTAAACCAAAACAGGCATATCAGTGCTTCCACAAATACAATATCGGCACTGTGGCCTTGCCGGGCATGTATTTGCTCGTGGTAAATAACAGCCGGCGGTATGCCGTGGCTGCTGTAGTTTTTTTGGCTTACAAAAATGGCCCTGAAAAAGCTGGATGTGCCGGCCTGCTGCGGGCCTAAGTAAATATTAAACGACCCCATGGGTACTTTTTTTGAATGGCTTTTTTGTCGGTTGATGGTGTAGAGGTTTACCAAAAATCTGCAACCAAGCATTAAGCTTACCAATGTCCAAATAAAAGGCAGGTATGCTACCAGGGCTTTTGTTTTGGCAACGGGGCTGCTTTCCACCGATTCGCCAACCGGGTTTGTCCACTGGGCTTGTACGCTGGCTGCAAACGCATCAACCCTTGCGCGGGTTTCTTGCACCATTTCCAGCGGCTTTGGCAATGCGGGGCTTTTAAAAAGTGGTGCCAACAGCGGAAAAAAGATGCTACCCAATAGCGAAAACAACAGGTAAAAGCGGGTGAATTGCAGCATCTTTTCTTTTTGCAGCAAAACCTGATAGGGTAAATACAAAACCACCGAGCAGATGATACTGCTGATAACGAATGTTAACATCGCTATTTTTTTATTTGTTGCTCAATAAGTAGTTTAAGCTCGCTCAGCTCTTCTTGGCTAAGCGGGGTATGGTGTGTAAAAAAACTGGCAAACTGTAGTGCTGAGTTGCCAAAAAACTTTTCGATAAGTCCGCCCACATGCTCCTTGAAATATTCGTTTTTTGAAATGGTTGCAAAATACTGGCGCGAATTGCCCATGGTTTTATAACCTATTACTCCTTTTTCGTGCATCCGTTTTAGCAGTGTGGCAATGGTGGTGGCTGCTGGCGGCGGCGGCGGATAGGCGGCAACAATGTCTTTAAAGAAGGGGTTTTCGCCCTGCCATATAATTTCCATTAAAGCTTCTTCCGATTTTGAGAGCATGTTCTATATTTGTGTTTTATGTTCTACAAACATAGAATGATGATTCTTTTAATGCAAGTGTTTCATTTGTTTTTGCTATTTATTAACAAAAAGCACCAGCCCAAAATTGCCGGCAGATATCGGGATGCGGTTGTATGCTGCTCATTTGGGCGAACAACCCGGCATCATTTGCGTTGATGCATGTAAAGCACACGTATTCATCCTTTATCTTCGCCGCCTCTAATTATGAAGCAGATTCGCAACTTTTGTATCATCGCCCACATTGACCATGGCAAAAGCACCCTGGCCGATCGTCTTTTGCAAACCACCAACACCGTTAGCGAGCGCCAAATGATGGATCAGGTGCTTGATGATATGGACTTGGAGCGTGAAAAGGGTATCACCATCAAGAGCCATGCCATACAGCTGGATTATAAGTACAGTGGTACCCAGGCTGATTTTGCAGCAAATAATAAATACACGCTTAATCTTATTGATACCCCCGGCCACGTTGACTTTAGCTACGAAGTAAGCCGCGCTTTAGCCGCCTGCGAAGGTGCGCTATTGCTGGTTGATGCCGCCCAAGGCATACAAGCGCAAACCATCAGTAACCTTTATCTGGCCATCGAAAACGATTTGGAAATTATCCCCGTCATCAACAAAATAGATATGGATGGGGCCAAGATTGAAGAAACCGAAGATCAAATCATAGAGTTGATTGGCTGCAAGCGCGAGTCTATTCTGCGGGCCAGCGGTCGCACGGGTTTGGGGGTAGATGCCATTTTGGAAAACATTGTAGAACGCATACCGGCTCCCAAGGGTGATCCCGACGCACCCCTACAGGCCCTTATTTTCGATAGTGTTTTTAACAGCTTCAGGGGCATCATTGTATATTATCGCATCATCAACGGCACGCTGCGCAAGGCCGATATGGTAAAGTTTGCGGCCGTAGGCACCACTTATGGGGCCGATGAGGTAGGCATTTTAAAAATGGGGCTTGCCCCACGCGAGGTGGTACATTGTGGCGATGTAGGCTACATCATTACTGGTATAAAAGTAGCAAAAGAAGTAAAGGTGGGCGATACCATTACCCTAGCGCTGGATCCGGCTGAGGAGCCCCTGCCTGGCTATGTCGAAGCCACGCCGATGGTGTTTTGTGGCATGTTCCCCACGGATGCAGACCAGTTTGAGGACCTCCGCGAAGCGTTGGAAAAGCTGAAGCTAAGTGATGCCGCCCTGCACTATGAACCAGAAACCTCCAGCGCTATGGGGTTTGGTTTCCGTTGCGGGTTCCTTGGGCTGCTGCACATGGAAATTGTCCAAGAACGGCTGGAGCGGGAATATAACCTGGATTTGATTACGACGGCGCCCTCGGTGGTGTATCGCGTGACGACGCTGAAGGATGGGGTGATCCTGATTGATAATCCCAGCAAGTTGCCGGATCCCCAGCACCGTGAAAAGATCGAAGAGCCGTATGTCCAGGTGGACATGATTACCCCCGAAGAATACGTGGGAGCGCTGATGGAGCTCAGCCAGACGCGACGGGGCGTATTTAAGGACATGAAGTATTTGACACCTGGGCGGACGACGTTGATCTATGACTTACCCCTGGCGGAAGTCGCAACTGACTTTTTTGATCAGATGAAGTCGCGATCGCGGGGCTATGCCAGCATGGAATACAAGCTGATTGGCTATCGTGAAAATCCTTTGGTGAAATTGGATGTGATGATCAATGGCGATCCGGTAGATCCCTTGGCGACGATTGTGCACCGTGACAAGGCCTATGGCGTGGGGCGTGC
>RDXD01000294.1 GCA_004292575.1 Bacteroidota bacterium | reverse complement strand
GGCAACGTGATAGACTTATCCATTTCCTGCGAGCGCACCAATTCGCCAGACACTTTCTGGCGAATTGCCTGACCGATAGTTTTGCGCTCAAGCAAATACTGGAGTGTTGATGCCATTCCGCCGCAACAACACCCGCACCGTCCCAAACGACCATGCGCCGCTCCGTGTCGTCGTAAAACCGTTGTCGTTCAATTCCGCCGCAATCGCCCGCAGCGACAAACCTTGCGCTCTGCACCGCGTCGCAAACGCCAGCGCACGGACATTGGCGATATGCTCCCGTGCTTGTGTGCGCCGCACGAGTGCTGCTTTTTCGCGGGAAGCATTGGTCAAGTTTTGTGGCGAACCGAGAGAAAATCCACGTGCTTTTTTTGCCGCCAACGCCGATTTTGTGCGCTCGGAGATAAGCTCGCGCTCGTACTGCGCAAGTGTGGCAAAAATGCCAATCGTGAGCGTATTTGCTTCGGGCATATCGGCGCAGAGGAAATCCACGCCCGAATCCCGCAGAGCGAAAATAAAGCCTGCATTCCGCGACAAACGGTCGAGCTTGGCAATCACCAGCGTCGCATTGACGCGCTTTGCATGGCTGATAGCGGCGTGAAGCTGTTCGCGGCGGTTGTTTTTGCCGCTTTCTATGTCGGTGTATTCGGCAATAATCTGATTCGTGCTGTGCGTACACGTGCGAATCTGTTGGCGTTGTGCTTCCAGCCCCAAGCCGCTTGCATCCTGCTTTGCGGTGGAAACGCGGTAATAGGCGATATAGGTTTTCATGGTTCCGAGTATTTTTTATACAGCTTCAAAAATATTTGTGCTATTTCTTAAACGAGTGTTGAAGATTGCTCACAAAGATATGCAATCTTTGCTCAGTATTCGTACATTTTTGGGTAACGGCACGGTGCTGAACATCTTTGCTAACCGAGCATTGGTACAATGAAGGTTCAAAAAACCCTCATAAATGCCCTACAAGCGATTTTTATATTGAAAACGTTTTACCTCTCAACAAGCCTTCAGAAAACCGCTCCAAGAGGTTTAAAACGGGTGTAGAAAGGTTTTAGAGAGGTTGTGAGCAGTGAAAAACAAGATTTTTAACAACAAAAACCTGCATAGAGGATTCAGAAACGCCCGCCGCCCCAGTTTCTCTTCTTCGCTAACCGAGCAATGCCCACCCGCCGCCGCCCCAGTTTCTCTTCTTCGCTAACCGAGCAATGCCGCTCTTTCCTTAGAGGCTCTTCTTCGGTACTGGAAGGTTTGGTAAAAACGGCGAGCTATGTTTTAAGAGTTTTTAAAGTTTTAAGAGTTTTCTTTTTGGGAAATTGTTCATAAACAAGTAACTTACAGTCGCTATCGTGGACACTTTGCAGGTCATTGAAAAACAAGGTACTTACAGAGGGGCAGTGGATAACTCTGTAAAAATATAAAAAACAAATACTTACAAAGATTTTTTATGAAAAATTTACAAGTCCATGTCGATAATAAAGAACTTACGGGCGTTGTTTTGGGTGGTATATCGCCGATGATTGCACCTGACACCCTGTGGATAACTCAAAAATTTAGTCATGACCAACATTTACAAAGGTTTTTTTATGAAAAATTCTCCAGAAATTGTTAATAAAAAAGAACTTACTGACATTTTTACGGTTGTTACATCGCCTACTGTTGCATCCGATACCTTCA
>RDXD01000369.1 GCA_004292575.1 Bacteroidota bacterium | reverse complement strand
GGTCGGCGGGTTGCCTACCGTACTGGTTTACGGCCATTACGATGTGCAACCCGCCGACCCATTGGAATTGTGGAACAGCGGGCCTTTTGATCCCATTATTAAAGATGAGAAAATTTATGCCCGGGGTGCCTGCGATGATAAAGGGCAGTTTTATATGCACATAAAGGCCCTGGAAGGCATGCGTGCACTGGACCAAATGCCCACCAACATTAAGTTTTTAATTGAAGGCGAAGAAGAGGTTGGTAGCCCTAACTTGGCAAACTTTGTAAACGAACATCGGCAGCGGTTGGCTTGCGATGTGGTGTTGATAAGCGATACAGCCATGATTAGCCTTGATACACCCAGTATTGATGTGGGAGTGCGCGGCCTTACCTATTTGGAAGTGGAATTGACCGGGCCCAACCGCGACCTGCATAGCGGTGTCTATGGTGGTGCCGTAGCCAATCCGTTGGTGATATTATCGAAAATGATTGCCAGTTTGCACGACGAGCATAACAGAGTAACCATACCCGGTTTTTACGATGATGTGCTAGAGGCCAGTGCCGACGAGCGGGCTGGGTGCAGAATGGGGCGAGCTGGGTTTTACCACCAACGAGCGCACTGGTATTAGACCCACCCTTGAAGTAAACGGCATGTGGGGCGGCTATATAGGCGAAGGTGCCAAGACCGTGTTGCCATCGAAAGCATTTGCCAAAATTAGCTGTCGCTTGGTGCCGCACCAAGGAAGTGCACGCATAGAGGCACTGGTGGTAGAACACCTCAAAAAAATTGCGCCACCTCAGGTTTCTATTCAGGTAAAACCACACCATGGCGGCGAACCCTATGTTACCCCAATTGATAGCATACCCTTTAAGGCAGCATCGGCGGCAGTACTAGAGGTGTTTGGTAAAGCTCCTATCCCTGTGCGGGGAGGCGGCAGCATACCCATCTGCACGCTTTTTGAGTCGGTATTGGGCGTAAAAGTTGTGTTCTTAGGTTTTGGCCTCGATAGCGATAACCTGCACAGCCCCAACGAAAAGTACGACATTGCCAATTTTTACAAAGGCATTGAAACCATACCGTATTTCCACCAGCATTTTGCCCGACTTATGGCTTAGCTTGTTGGCACTGCCAAAACGTAAATACCTGGCAAAGCACTTTGATGGAAATAAAAAAATTGAACCGAGGATATATAGCCTTTTTTATAACGGGTTGATGGCGTTCAGAGCTTTTTGGTATAGCCCCTTTTTTATGACTAAACTACTGCGGCGGCAGAACCGTTACATTACTGCATGAAATTTGAAGTTGGAGATAAAATAGTGGTAAAATTTACCAACGAAGATGGCGTGGTAAAGCAAATAATTGACGACCATTCGGTATTGGTAGAGGTAAAAGGTGTGCGGTTTCCGGCCAATACGCAACACATTGATTTTCCGTACTTTAAAATGTTTACCGAGCAGCGGCAGGCAGCAAAAAAGCCCGATAAAAAGTACATTGACGACATTAAAAAAGAAAAGCCCGCACCCAAGTATCAGGTGGCACCTGGTGTGTGGCTGCTAATGTTTCCAAAGTTTGCAAAGGATGTGTTTGGCGACGAGCAGGTGGACAGTTTGAAGCTGTATTTGGTGAACCAAACGCCACTGGCCATGGCGGTGAAATTTTGGTTTAAGCTAAAAGGTAGTCTTGAGTTTGAACTCGATAGCACTATTGGGGCACTGGCCGATTTTTACCTACTCGATTTTGATTTTGACCAATTGAACGACGCTCCGGCCTTTGATTTTGAATTTAGCTTGCAAAAGCCACAAAAGCAACTCGCCGATTATTTTGAGGCTGGCTATAGGCCCAAGGCCAAGCAACTATTTAAGCAGGTGGCCGAATTGCAGCAGCAGGGTGGGGCCTTTGTATCCGCTCAGCTTTTCGACGCCTACCCGGCTAAAACTGCACCGGCACCCGAGCCATTTGTACCAAGTACCAATACTGCCGATAAGCTTAAGGCTGCCGGATTTAAGGTGGTCAACAGCAAGGCCATTTACCACGATGATCCACCACCACCCACAGTACTTGACCTACACATTGAAAAACTCACCGACAGCTACAGCCACATGTTGCCGCACGAAAAACTGGTGTTTCAGTTGAATGCTCTGGAAAAATGGCTCGATAAACTGCAACTTCATTTTGTAAAACAGGCTGTCATTATACACGGCGTGGGCAGCGGTAAGCTACGCAACGAGGTGCATCAGCTGCTTACCAATCGGCAAAATGTGAAATCTTTTGTGCAGCAGTACCACCCTTGGTATGGCCACGGTGCCACCGAAGTATTTTTTTCATAACCCTTTACCCAGGTTGGGGCTTAAGTTTTTTTACCTCAAGACTTGCAAACCCATCAGCCTGCTATACCTTGCCGCCAATAATGCAACCCACTTACAACGATAGTTTTCGGCATAAAGGCCTGCGCAAACAGCTAGTAGATGGCCTACGCCAAAAAGGCATCACTAACCAGAAGGTGCTAGACGCCATCAACCATGTGCCGCGTCACTTCTTTTTGGATAGTGCTTTAGAGCTTACGGCTTACGAAGACCGTGCATTTCCCATTGGCGAAGGCCAAACCATTAGTCATCCGCATACCGTGGCTTATCAAACCGAGTTGCTGCAGCCCGCGCATTTCGATAAGGTTTTAGAAATTGGAACAGGCAGCGCCTACCAGTCCACCATTTTGGCTCAAATGGGTTGCCGCGTTTTCACCATAGAGCGGCAAAAGCAGTTATACACCAGGGTGCAGGCCCACTATCCATTCAAAAAGGAGTATCCGCTTATCAAATTCTTTTTTGGCGATGGCTTTTTGGGGTTGCCCAATTATGCGCCTTTCGACCATGTGTTGGTAACCGCTGCCGCACCTTTTGTGCCACAGCAATTGCTAAGTCAGCTAAAAACTGGTGGTCATTTGGTTATACCCGTTGGCGATGGTAGCAGCCAACAAATGAAACGCTATACCAAACAAGCCGATGGCACGGCGAAAGAGGAGCTTTTTGAGGCCTGTATGTTTGTACCCATGCTACAGGGTAAAGCCTCTTAGTTGTAGGGCAATAAAAGATGCTACCACAAGATCTGGCACATTTTGGGCAAGGTATTTGCCACGCCAAACAGCTACTCCTCCATTAATACGTGTAGCAGCCAATACTCCAAGTCATTACTGCGCTTCGCCCACCGCCGCATCATCCACCCACCAATGTAAATTTCCGCTATGTGGGGCAATTATTTGCGCCGGATAGCGCATCACATCTTTTGTGCCGTGCCACACCTTGTGCAATGCAGGGCGTTTGCTGCTACCCGTTACCAAAAAAGCAACGGCTGCTGCCCTGTTTACAACGGGTGCCGTTAGCGTTACGCGGTGCATTTGCTGGCTTTGCAGCCACAAGCTAGCCGTCCAGTTTTGTGCTTCGTCAATTACAGGCTGCCCCGGAAACAGCGACAGCGTATGCGCGTCGTCGCCCATGCCCAGCAGCACCAAATCGAAGGTAAATGGGGTGTCATTAAAATATTGGTGCAAAATGCTGGCGTAGGCAAGGGCACTTTGCTCTGCTGTGGCAGTGCTGGTGTCCATGCAGTGTATGTAATGGGGAGGAATGGGTACAAAATTGAGGAGCGTATCATACGCCATGCGGGCATTATTCCGCTCGTCGGAAAAGGGTACAAACCGCTCATCGCCCCAAAAAATGTGTAATTTGCTCCAGTCAATGCGGCTGGCAAATGCGGGTGTGGCCAGCAGCTGGTGCAAGGCCTTGGGCGTGGAGCCGCCGCTTAGGCATAAAGCATACCGCTTTTGCCGCAGTAGAGTTTGGGCAATATCAGTTACCAGCCATTCGGCAAATGCGTCAACCAATGCGTTGGCGCTGCTATATTGGTGTACGTTCATGTAGAGATTTGCAAAGTAAATTGGATGCCGCGGGAAAGCGATGTTGTTGTAAGTATTGCCACCCCGTTTAGTACTACCAGGTCTTTTCGCCCTTTTTCATTTTCGCCAATGTTTTTTCGTAGTCTGTGGTGTCTTCGCCGGCGGTTTTTAAAGCCGCAACCGCCTTGCTCTGCCATTTAATGGCTTCTGCGGTACGCTTATTTTTGTGTAGCAAATTGGCGTAGGTATCCATAAACATGGGGCTATTGCTGATGTCAACAGCTGTTTTGCTCCAGTCCAGCGCTGCCATCACGCAGGTGGCATCGTCGCAGTTTTCAAAAATGGCCCATGCAAAATTATTCAAATCCTCGGGGTTAAAGCTGGCTTTATTGGCTTTTAGCAAACCTTCCACGGTGGTTGAAAACTTTTGCCACTCGCCATTTTGCAGGTAGTAGTACACCTGCGCTTGCTGCACCGCTTCTGCACCCAATGCGCCATATTCGGCACTCATGGTTGTTTTAATTGCGGCCCAGTTGGGCTTATTACCGCCCTTGGCCACTAATGGCATCACTTTTTCTTGGGTTATCAACCGCTTTAAAAAACGGTTCGTTTCTCCCGGGCCCAGTTTAGCATCAAAAGCTGCGGTGTTTTTCCGCATGGCTTCAAATCCACGGCTTGCAGTACTGCGGGTCGTTTTGGTTAAAAAATCGATGTTTTCTGCGCTGGTCAAGTTGTTTTGTGTGGCCAAATACTCGGTGGAGTAGGTTTTCAAACTTGGCTCGTCGTAGGCGCTTAGCGCAGCCAATGCCAAGCGGCGCAAAAAATCAGGCGTTTTTTCACCAGCTTCGTAGCGGCGCACTAGCGTGTAGTATTGTTTGTCGGGGTTTAGTGCATTTTCTGCTTTGGTTATAAAGTCAGCCGCTTCACTAGCACCCAATTCCCGGTGCACCAACTCGCCATTGGGGCTAAAAAAAAGATAAGTAGGGTAGGCCAGCACTTTATAAGTCCTAGCAATAAAGGCGGCATCGGCATACTGGGCCTTTGCTTCCGCGTTGTCGCCCGCGGCAGTATCCAATTGAAACTTTACGTTTATAAAATTTTGGTTGAAAAATTTGCCCACGGCTTGCTGCGGAAAAATATTTTTCACCATGTATTTACAGGGTCCGCACCAGGTGGTAAAGGCATCCATAAAAATATACTTCTGCTCGGCTTTAGCCTGGGCTTTTATGCTGGCCCAGCTTTGGCCATGCACAAAGGTTATGCCGCCATCGGGCTGGGCCATGGTGGTAAGGCTGCTTACCGTGGCCAGCAATAGGATTGTTACGCGCCGGATATTCATTTCACTATAGATTTTTATGGTACAAAACAACGACGTAAAGCTATGTTGTATCTTGGCCCCCAAATATTTTTTACCGCAAACGCCTTACTTTAACATAATGCTTACCGCCCTGGGCTTGCCTTGTGTGAAATTTGACACCTTGTAAGTGACAGAAGGGGTGCAAGTAGCCTTACCGTTTCTATATCAAAAACAGTTTATGAAGACCATTGTAACCAATAGGCAAATAGAGCTGATTCTACAACGCCTTGCCCACCAAATTTTGGAAGACAACCCCAGCGCAGAAAACACAGTTTTTATTGGGCTCCAGCCGCGAGGTATCTTTTTTAGCAATCGGCTGGTGAAAGTACTGCAACCCTTGTATGCAGCCCCGCTTCAGTATGGCCAGCTCGACATTACATTTTACCGCGATGATGTGCGGCGAGAGCTTCATGTGGCCAACAAAACCAACATCGATTTTACGGTTGAAAACAAAAATGTTGTTTTGATAGATGATGTTTTGTACACCGGACGTACCATAAGAGCCGCTTTGGACGCGCTACTTGACTATGGCCGCCCTGCGCGGGTAGAGCTTTGTGTGCTAATTGATCGCCGCTTTAGCCGCGAGCTGCCCGTGCAACCCGACTTTACCGGTAAAACCATTGACACCATTTTTAGCCAAAAAGTAAAGGTAAATTGGCAGGAGCGCGACGGCAGTGATGAGGTAGTCTTGCTGGATTAAAACGATGTTTCAGTTAGTCTTTAGCATTTGAAGCGTCATCATCATCATCGGTAACAGGGCGCCTAATAGCACGCTCTTTGGGCGTGGGTAAGCCTTGTATTTCGAAAAGCTTAGCCACGTAAATGCTTCGGCCATGGGTACCCAGCAATATTTCGTTTTCGCGTTCCTGCATGGCAATGTCGTGTATGGGTATTGACTTTGGCAACCCTTGGTGCCAGGCGTTCCAAAATTTGCCCATGTCTTTTGACACGTACAATCCACCATCGGTACCCACATAGAGTATGCTGTCGTTTTTAGGGTCTTCGCGTATCACATTTACGGGTTCCAGCGGTAAATTGCTCGCTATGGGTTGCCAGGTGGTGCCATAATCGTTGCTTACATAAACATAGGCATTAAAATGGTCGTTGCGGTAGCCATTAAGGGTGGCATACACACGGCCCTCTTTGTATTGGCTTGCCAGTACCCGGCTAACCCACAATCCGTTGGTTTTTAGGGTATTGCTAATTTTTATCCAGCTATAGCCGCCGTCTTTGCTCAGTTGCACATTGCCATCGTCGGTGCCTGCATACAAAAGGCCAAAGCGCAAGGGGCTTTCAGATAGCGTGCTGATGCTACCAAAAGGCACATCGCCTTCTTTTTTGCCATTGGTTAAATCAATTCCCAGCACCTTCATTTCAGCGCCCTTTAGCATACTGCGGTGCAGCTTGTTGCTGCCCAT
The DNA here is from genome assembly GCA_004292575.1 of Bacteroidota bacterium. GTDB lineage: Bacteria > Bacteroidota > Bacteroidia > Chitinophagales > Chitinophagaceae > Phnomibacter. The sequence goes on along the minus strand of RDXD01000369.1, from coordinate 26,264 downwards.
ATAAAATACATCTTGGTTGTGGCGGCTCAGCACAATGGGCGTCATCCAATTGTAGCGGTAGGGCGGTTCGCCAATTTCGTTAGCGGGTCTAATACCAATGGCACCGCCGGTATCTAGGTGCGTACGACCATAAAATCCAAATTGGCTGCCGCTGTACACGGTTTTATTATCGCGGCTGTCAACTTGCACCATCATGCCATCGCCTCCACCAATTGGCCTGTAAGCTAACGTATCGTAGCTGGCATCGCTGGTGCGCTGGCGGGTGGTATGTCCATACCAAACGCCGTTGTCTTGCAAACCACCGTACACACGGTAAGGTCGCGCATTGTCGGTAGTAATGGCGTAAAACTGACCTACTGCGGGCGTATTGGCTTTAAACCACACCTTCCCGTCGTCATAGGTAAGGTTTACTCCGCCATCGTTGCCAATTATCATGTGGCTGTCGCGTTTGGGATTTAACCATGCCACGTGGTGGTCGGCGTGGGTATTGTTTTTGCCAATGCTCTTAAAGGTTTTTCCGCCATCGTTACTCATTTCTACCGTAAACCCTGTTAGCACAACCTTATCGGGGTTGGTTGGGCTTAAGAAAATGCGGCCAAAATAGTAGCCATAGGTATTGTAGGTGGCTATGTTTTTCTCGTGGGTTTTGCGCCAGGTCTTGCCGGCATCGTCGCTGCGGTACACTTGGCAGCCTGTAATTGGCCCGTTAATCAAGTCGTCGATGGCATCGTATAAATAGTCGTATAGTGCGTTGGGTTGCAAACTATCGGCAGCTACTTTGCGCTTTAAGATGGCCGCCGAATATTTTGGGGTTAGCCTATTGCGGCGCAAGAACGTATCGAGCCTTTTGTCGTTCAGCGCTGCAAATTGTGCCTTGTTCAAGTCCTTCAGCTCTGTTTTGCTGTACGTTAGCGAGTCTGTCTTTTTTTGCGCCGTATCTGGCAGGCGGGCTTGGTTGTCGAGCACTACATAAACAATGTTGGGGTTAGAAGCTGCTATAGCCACACCCATGCGGCCAATGCCATTGCCCTGCGGAAATCCGCTGGCGGCAGTAGTTACTAGGGCCCAGCTATCGCCACCATTGGTGCTTTTGTAAATACCACTGCTGTTGCCTCCCTCTTCAAAGTTCCAAGCGCGGCGTGTGCGGTACCACATGGCTACGTACAGTTCGTTGGGGTTAGCAGGGTTTATATCCATTTCTATGGCACCCGTATTGTCGTCCAGAAAAAGCGTTTGCTTCCAGGTGGCACCGCCATCGGTGGTTTTATACACGCCACGCTCTTTGTTGGCACTGTACAAATGTCCCAATACAGCTACCCAGGCCGTATTCACATCGGTAGGATGCAGCACAATTTCGCCAATGTGGTGGCTCTCCGGTAGGCCTAAATATTGCCAAGTGGTACCATTGTTTTGGCTTTTGTAAACCCCCAATCCGCTATAACTGCTTCGGCTGCTGTTGGCCTCGCCAGTGCCTACCCAAATGGTGCGGCTGGGCCAATGCACCGTTACGTCGCCTAGGCCAATTACCTCGGCACTGTCAAAAATGGGCGAAAAACTAAGACCGTTGTTGGTGGTATGCCACAAGCCACCGGTTGCATAAGCCACATAGAACTCGGTGGCATCGGCAGGGTTTACATCCAAGTCAACTACGCGACCGCTCATTACCGCGGGGCCTACACTTCTAAATTTGGTGCTAAAGGGCGATTGTTTTTGCAACACCATCTTAGAAGTCAAACTTTGCTGCCGCATTGCTGCCGGCGTAGGGCTTTGTGCTTGCAAAGAATTGCTAAACATTAAAACGGAGGCCATGGAAATGGCACATAGTGTTATTTTCGTAAACATATTGGGGTGGTAAAAAAATGAAACTGCCAACTCGAGATTTGATTGGCTAAAATGCGTATTTTTCCTTAACACGAACCATAATTTTTAAAATTGATGAAGCATAGCAAAATACTGGGCGCTGGAATGTTGCTTTTGTTAACTGTTTTGGGCATGCCGGCCAGATCCCAATGTGTGTCGTTTAAGCTTAGCGACCGAGGCGACACGCTAAACTGTGTAGATAAGCAAGGCCTAAAGCAAGGCAATTGGTTAATAAAGGTGCCCGAACTGCGCGGACAGCCCGGCCACGATGAAGAGGGCACGTTTAAGGACGGCAGAAAAGAGGGCATTTGGCGCAGCTATAATGTGCAGGGCGACGTACTTTCGGTAGAAAGCTACAAATGGGGCCTGCTAAATGGTAAAAGCCAGTATTACAGCGTGCTTGGTTTGGAGCGTGAGGAAAGTTGGTGGGCAATTGATCCCTCAAAAAAGTACGATACTGTGGATGTTCCCGATTTGTATGAGGACGGTAAGTACACCAAGGTGGTTGTGAAAAACGAGTTCTACAGCATGAAGCATGGCAAATGGACATGGTACGACCCTCAAAATGGATTTGTGCAGCGCACCGAAGACTTCTTTCGCGACAGCGCCGTTAATCCTTTGGGTATGTTTGGCGTTAAAGTTCGCGAAAAGCCTCAGCGTGCCGACAGCATATTGGCGGGTAAGAAACCGGCAAAACCCAATATTGTAGAGGCTTGGGAAAAGAAAAATGCAGGTAAGAAAAAGGTGGTTGTCCGCGATGGCTCGGCGGGTTTTTAGTGTATTCACGATTCCGGCGGTGGAAAAAAGAATCAACCCATTGTTGATGCCGTGCCATTTTAGCCCTGTACTATGGCTCACAAGTATCTTTCAAGCCATAGCATAAAGGTTTCCCTATCCACCATTTCGGCTCCAAGGCTTTCTAAGTGTTCGGTGTAAACCTGGCAATCAATTAGCTGAATGCCCTGCTGCAACATCATTTGTACGGCTCCAATAAACGCCGCCTTGCTGGCATTGCTTTTATGGCTAAACATACTCTCGCCAAAAAACACCTTGCCCAGCTTTACGCCGTATAAGCCACCAACCAATTGTCCGTTTTCCCAAGCCTCGTAGCTGTGTGCCATACCCGATGCGTGCAACGTAGTGTAGGCGTTTATCATGTCTTGGTTTATCCAAGTGCCTTCTTGTCCTTTGCGGGGGGTGTTTTTGCAAGCTGCTATTACAGCGCTAAAGTCCTGGTTTTCAGTTATTTCAAACAGCTGCTGCTGCATAATGCGTCGCATACTTTTACTTACGCGAAGTTTGTTTGGAAACAATACAAATCGGGGGTTGGGGTGCCACCACAGCGGCAACTCATCGGCATACCACGGGAAAATACCCAAACGGTATGCTGCCAGCAGTCGCTCCGTACTTAGGGTGCCGCCCATGGCCAGCAGACCGTCCGCATCGGCTTGGTGGGGTGGCGGAAACCAGCAGTTGTGTGCGCTAAGTAAAACAGGTGCTGCCATGCAATTAAAAAGTGAGTAAATGGTATCAAAAATACAGCCTACTCAGCACTAACTGTTGTATTAAGGACGGTGTGTGCAGCTACAAAGACTGAAAACGGTAAGGCCGGGACCATGGTAACGAGTGCATACTAGGTAGTACAGAATAGAAATTACTGCACAGGATTGAACCCAAAAACAGCAAAAAGATGCCATAACGCTCAAAAGATGGCTATAGGTTTGTTTATATGCGCCGATACACCTACTTTTGCCGCCCAAATTCAGCTAAAATTGACTGAATTCGTGGCATTTAGTGCCATGTCCATTGTAAAACACTTTAAAAACAAACAGGGATCATGAACAATTATGAACTGATGGTGATTTTTACCCCTGTTCTTAGCGACGAAGAGTACAAAGCCAGTATGGCAAAGTACAACACCATGGTAACAGATGCCGGTGGTGCTTTTGTAGCAGAACAACCCTGGGGGCTCAAATCGCTGGCGTATCCAATCCAGAAGAAAACAACAGGTTTGTACTGGGTACTGGAATTTACCGCCGATGCTAGCTTTATTGAAAAGCTTAAAATCCAACTGTTGCGCGACGAGAACGTAATGCGCCACATGGTAAACAAACTCGATAAACACGCCGTCGAGTACAATGGCCGTAAAAGAAGTGGTGTGGGTTCTAAACAAGTAGAAAACACCGAAGCTTAAGATTATGGCACGCAACGAAATAAAATACCTTACTGCGCACAAGCAGGAAAAGCGTCAAAAAAAGTATTGCCGGTTTAAGAAAATGGGCATCAAATACATTGACTATAAAGACGCCGATTTTTTAAAGAAGTTTTTAAATGAACAGGGCAAATTGCTGCCGCGCAGGCTTAGTGGCAATAGCTTAAAGTTTCAGCGCAAAGTAAGCGATGCGGTAAAAAAGGCACGCCAAATGGCCTTGTTACCCTACGTAACCGATTTGATGAAATAGGTAGAACCCCCCATTTCTCTTTTTTTAGTAACCATTCCCTAACTCAAAAACGCATACCTGCGGTTTTGAAGGACAGCCACCAAAGGTGTGCTGGGCTCTGGGAGCAAACGAACACAACATGCAAGTAATTCTTATTCAAGACGTCAACAACCTAGGTGGTATCAACGAGCTGGTAACCGTGAAAAACGGCTATGCCCGTAACTTTCTTATTCCCAGTAAGTTTGCCGTAGAAGCCAGCCCAACTAACCTGAAACTGAGAGACGAAAAGTTGAAGGTACAGGCCAAAAAAGAGGCTAAGCTATTGGCGGCCATTAATGAAGTAGTTGCCAAACTTAAAGATGGCAACCTTAAAATTGGTGCTAAGGTGGGTACCTCGGGCAAAATTTTTGGTAGCGTAACTTCGGTGCAGATAAGCCGCGCCATACGCGAGCAAAAGGGCTACGAAATCGACCGCCGCCGCATCCACATTGTTGATGATGTGAAAGAGTTGGGTACATTTAAAGCCACCATCGACTTTGGTAATGGTAGTAATACCGAGCTAGAGTTTGATGTAATAGCTGAATAACCCATAGATCATTCATAAAAAAAATCCCACCTGTATTGGTGGGATTTTTTTTGACCATACAGCCTCACAAGCCCTTAATCGGTGCCATAGCCACGTGGTGGCGCGGGGTTAAGTTCGGCATCACCATCAATTATGGGTTGACGTACCAGCGATTTTAGCTGGTCTAAGTCATCTTTTGAAAAATAGATGCTCCATTTAAACCCGTCGGAGCCAGCTTGCGTATCCGGCTGGGGTACAAAAAGTATGGTTTTGTATTTATTCTTGCTAATGGCGCGAAGTGCACGGTCAATGTCTTTATCCCTAAGCACCAAGCTGGTGAGTCGGGTGCCGTTTTTCAATACAACTTTTGAAGCAGCTAGTGATGCTGTGGTCATAAACGGAGCAGTGCTGTCTAATACAGGCTTACAGTTGCTGGTGGCGCCGGGGCATGAAAATGAGTATCCGGTGAGTTGCAGTTTTTTGTTTTGAAACTCGTAGCGGTAAACGGCACGGGTTTTTCGGAGTAGTTGGAGCTTGTTAAATGTGGCGGCACTAATCATCAAGGTGTCTAGGTAGGCAGAAAGGGAGTCGTCGGCATTACTTGCAACACTTACCGGCGATTCTTTGCCCAAGGCATTGTTAGCGGGGGTTGGGGCCGATGCAGGGTCCTTACAGCCCACAATTGCAAGCAGCAGTAAACAGCACATGGCAAAAAAAGATTTGTTCATACAATGGTTTTTATGGGGTTTAGCCCACAAGATGGTTAAAGTTTTTGAGACAAAGGGTTTTGGCGGCTTTCATTTTTAAAAGAATCTTTGTTTTTGCACGCCTTATAACCTCAACAGCACCTAAGCACTGCATACTTATCTGGCTTCGGGTCTTATTTTCGCCCAGCGCTCAGGTTGTTTTTGGGTATGCCGATCTCATAAATGCCTAAGGCAATGCAGCCTGCTTTCTTTGTCGATTGGCTTTTTCTGGATATTTGAGGCTTCTGGCTAAATAAAAACGACGCATTGTATGGCTTTAAAGGCAACATAGAAAATAAACCCACTAAAAACTGGATGACCAAATCCACACAACCTGCCACATGCCTACCACCAATAAGGGGGAGTTTTCTGCGTAATGTTACATCCTGCTTATAGACTTTAAAAAGACCGTTGCAAAGCAATAATGCACTAAATTTTGTAGAACCGAAATAAAGAGATGGAAAGTTATCTTCAGCAGTTTTACGATTGGTCGGAGTTTTGGGCACTACTAATACCCATCGGTGTGCTGGCCTTGCGAAGGCAGCAGCCCCTTATGCTTCGCCCTGTGCTTGTGTATTTGTGGTGCGCATTGGTCATCAATCTTGTCTGTGATATTATTGGCGATAACATTCACCAACTGCCCACATGGGCCGCCAGCAATACGCCGCTTTACAACCTTCATTCGGTTTTACGCTACGGTTGTTTTACATGGTTTTTCTTAAAGATTGGCAGCACAACCTATCCGCGTTTGCAGAAAGTACTGGTGATGATTTATGTGGTTTTAATGGCGGTAAACTTTTTATTTGTAGAGCATTTTTTCGACACCAGTCGTATAAGTAGCAATGCCATGACCACAGAGGCCTTTATGCTGCTGGCAAATTGTATGCTGTATTATTTTGGGTTGCTTAACCAAAACGACAGTAACTACCTTACCCGAAAAGACTTTTGGGTTGTAACCGGTTTGGCGGTATTTGTGGTAGTTAATTTTTTTGTTTTTTTATTTTACGAGCCGCTTGTACTTCAGGAGCCCGACTTGGCCGAATGGATGTGGAACGTGCATAATTTGGCTTACATTATATTCTGTATTTTTATGGCCAAAGCATTGTATGTACCTTATAGAAATTAGCCTAACCGTAAGGATTGTCATTGGCGTAGTTGGCATGGTATTGCTGTTTGCCAATTTCCTTATTGCTTTTGTAAACATTCAGAAGCGGAAACTGCGTTATCAAAAAGAGGTGCAGGCATTGCTGGAACAGGAGCAGGTATTGCTAACCAACCAAAACCGCGTGTTGGAACAGAAAGTGGACGAACGCACTGCGGAATTGCGGCAACAAAAAGAGGCGTTGCAGGCCTCGCTTGTTGAGCTTAAAGCAACCCAAATGCAGCTGATACAGCGCGAAAAAATGGCTTCATTGGGAGAGCTTACCGCCGGGGTGGCCCACGAAATTCAAAACCCGCTAAACTTTGTTAACAATTTTGCAGAAGTTACCATTGAGTTGTTTGATGAGTACGAAACTGGCGCAGAAAGCACCAAAACGGCACTAGCGGAAGAACTGAGTTCGGATATTAGGGATAATTTGAAAAAAATTGTACTGCATGGTAAGCGGGCCGATTCCATTGTAAAAGCCATGCTGCAGCATGCCCGCAGCAGTGGCAGCCTTGAGGAAGTGGCTGATTTTAAATTGATGATGGATGAATGTTGGCGGCTGGCCTATCATGGTTTTGCAGCAAAAGAAAAGGGCTTTCAGGTAAAACTAATTACCCAGTTTGAAAACGATTTGCCCGCGCTTAAGGTAAATGCACAGGACATAGGGCGTGTTTTAATCAATCTTATTACAAATGCACTGTATGCCGTCAAGCAGCGCCAATTAGCCGCTTCGCCCGATTATGCACCACAAATTACACTTGGTATTGAAGCCACGCCAAAAATGGTTTTGCTCAGTGTAAAAGACAATGGTGGCGGTATTCCCGCAGCCATTCGCGAAAAAGTCTTTCAGCCTTTTTTTACCACAAAACCTACGGGGCAGGGTACAGGGCTTGGCTTATCGCTTAGCTACGAAATTGCAAAAGCCCATGGCGGTGAGTTAAAGCTGGAAACCGAAGATGGAGAATACACCAGTTTTGTAATGGAATTGCCCGCAGTCTGATGGAGACATTTTTGCCGCCAAATAAAAAACCCTGTGCGTACACACAGGGTTTTGCTTCATCAATTTGTGCGTGGTCATACTTACTCCTCTATGCTGGCATTAGGTTCGGCAGGGGCTTCCACCTGCGCGGCATTATACGAAAACACCAGCTTCTGGTTCTCCTTATCTAAATCAGCCACCAAAACATCACCGTTTTTCACGCTGAAATTTAGTATTTCTTCCGCCAATGGGTCTTCGAGGTATTTCTGAATGGCACGGTGCAAAGGCCTTGCCCCATACTGGCTATCGTACCCTTTATCGGCAATAAAATCCTTGGCTGCCTCGGTAAGTGTAAGGCTAAATCCTAGTGTGGTTAAGCGTTTTGTTACACCCTTCATCAAAATATCGATGATGGCAAAAATGTCTTCGCGATTAAGGCTGTTAAAAATAATTACATCGTCCACGCGGTTTAGAAACTCGGGGCTAAAGGTTTTTTTAAGCGCCTTTTCAATAACAGCTTTGTTATTTTCTTCGGCATTTTGCATGCGTGTGGCGGTTGCAAAGCCTACGCCATCGCCAAAGTCCTTTAGTTGACGGGCACCAATATTGCTCGTCATAATGATGGTGGTATTTTTAAAGTCAATTTTTCGGCCCAACCCATCGGTAAGCTGCCCATCATCCAGCACTTGAAGCAAGATGTTGTAAATATCTGGGTGAGCCTTCTCAATTTCATCGAGTAAGATGACACTATAAGGCTTGCGACGTACTTTTTCGGTTAGCTGTCCGCCCTCTTCGTAGCCTACATAGCCGGGAGGCGCACCAATTAGCCTACTTACTGTAAACTTCTCCATGTACTCACTCATGTCAATGCGAATCAAGGCGTCTTCGCTATCAAACATGTATCGGGCCAAGCTGCGGGCCAGTTCGGTTTTGCCCACACCCGTAGGCCCTAAAAATATAAAGGTACCAATTGGCTTTTTGGGGTCTTTTAATCCAACCCGATTGCGCTGGATGGCTTTTACCACTTTTGCAATGGCCTCGTTTTGGCCCACCACCATGTCCTTCATGTCTTCGCCCATGCGGCGTAGTTTCTCGGTTTCCGCCTGCACCATGCGCTTAACTGGTATGCCGGTCATCATACTCACCACTTCCGCAATCTGCTCTTCTTCTATAGGATAGCGTTTGTGGCGGCTTTCCTCCTCCCATTGCAGTTTTGCACGCTCCAATTCTTCGCCCAGGCGCTTTTCGTTATCGCGTAGGGAAGCAGCCTCTTCAAAGCGCTGGCTTTTTACCACCTTATTCTTTTCAACCTTAATGTCCTCAATTTTTTTCTCCAGTTCCAAAATATTGGTGGGTACATTTATATTTTTTAGGTGTACACGTGCACCAACTTCGTCAAGTACGTCAATGGCTTTGTCGGGAAGCAAGCGATCGGTCATGTAGCGGTCGCTCAGTTTTACGCAGGCTTCAATGGCTTCCTGGCTATACACCACGTTGTGGTAGTCTTCATACTTGCTTTTAATGTTGTTTAAAATAAGTATGGTTTCCTCCACACTAGGCTGCTCCACCAGTACTTTTTGAAAGCGCCGATCTAAAGCACCATCTTTCTCTATGTGCATGCGGTACTCATCAAGGGTGCTGGCACCAATGCATTGCAGTTCGCCGCGAGCTAGGGCAGGCTTAAAAATATTGCTGGCATCAAGGCTGCCGCTGGCACCACCCGCACCCACAATGGTGTGTATTTCATCAATAAACAAAATGACATCGCGGTTTTTTTCCAGCTCGGTCATTATCGACTTCATGCGTTCCTCAAACTGTCCGCGGTATTTGGTGCCAGCTACCAAGGCCGCCAAATCGAGGCTAATCACACGTTTGTCAAACAAAACCCGGCTTACTTTACGCTGCACTATGCGCAGCGCCAAACCTTCCACAATGGCGGTTTTGCCCACACCTGGTTCGCCTATAAGTATGGGGTTGTTTTTTTTGCGCCTACTCAAAATTTGGCTTACCCGCTCAATTTCGTTTTCTCGTCCAATAATGGGGTCAAGGGTGCCGTTTTCGGCCAGCTTGGTAATATCGCGGCCAAAATTGTCAAGCACCGGCGTTTTACTTTTTGTTTGCGGGGCTTGCTTTCCGGCGGGTGCGCCGGGGCGCTGTTGGCCATAACCACCAGCGCGTTTTTCTTCTTCAAAATCGTCGTCGTTGTCGTCGGTATAGTCGGCGCGGGCAGTTCCCTCGCCACTCCGCACCATACCCAGTTCGTTTCTAAACGAATCGTAGTCAATGTCGTACTGCATCAATATTTGTGTTGCAATGTTTTCTTTGTTTTTTAAAATGCTCAACATTAAATGTTCGCTTTCTACCATTGGGCTTTTAAGGGCTTTGGCTTCCAGCACGGTAATGCGAATTACCTTTTCAGCCTGCCTTGTAAGTGGGAGGCTATTAATATTAGCAATGTTTTTTCCCGTCTTGTCTTTTACGGTGAGCTCAACCTCTTTGCGCAGCTCGTATAAATCTACATTGAAGCGCTTAAGTACGTTGATGGCGGTGTTTTCACCGTCTCTAATAAGGCCAAGGAGCAAGTGCTCCGTACCAATAAAATCGTTTCCCAAACGCAGGGCTTCCTCCCTGCTATACGAGATGATTTCTTTTACCTGCGGCGAAAAGTTATTATCCATGCGAAAAGTGATGATGTTGCGTACAATATTAATAATAAAAATACCAGATTATCTACAATGAAATACACACCCTGTGCAAATAGATTTTGGGCGGACGTGTTTAAACCATTTACTTTAGCAAATACTGCTGAATTTTAATATAACGCTTTGCAAGATATAAGGTTGCGAGCGCCATTCCTCAAAACAACTGTACCCATGCACGTCAAAATAGATACCAAAGAGCGATTTCACGAATTTACGGTTCTTGAAGCCGAATTAACTGCTAATATGGCAGTAGAACTTACCACTATGTTAGCCGGTGTGCTCGAAATGCCCATCAAAAATTTAATTTTAAACCTAGAAAACACAAAAGCCATTGACGGCAAATTGGCAGGGGCCATTGTAGATTTGCAAACCAAATTCTACGACGAGCATGTGTCTTTTGTGATTTGTGGCATTCAGAGCCACTTAGAGGAGCAACTGGATGCCGCAGGCCAGCTAGAGCTTATGAATTTTACACCTACCCTAAGTGAGGCGTGGGATATTGTGCAAATGGAAGAAATAGAACGCGAACTTTTGGATGGATTTTAACATCGGATTTTGTGGGAAATGTGATGCTGCTTCAACCAGTGGCGCCAAAAAAGCACTTTTATGGCCCAAGTAGCGCAAATTTGTTGGCCAGAAATGTTGTAGGGCAATTCTTCAGACTTAAAATATTTTATCGTGTTTGGGCTTACAATACTTGGCAACAACTCTGCTTTACCGGCCCATGGGAGGCATCCCACAGCCCAAGTGCTTAGCTTTGGGCAGCACACCGTATTAATAGACTGCGGCGAGGGCACCCAAATTCAAATGGCCGCCTTAAAAGTTAAGCGCAGTCGCATTCATCACATCTTCATCAGCCATTTACACGGCGATCATTACTTTGGTTTGCCCGGCCTTATTAACAGCATGGCGCTTATGGGGCGCACCGACCCGTTAAATTTGTACGGGCCTCCCGAGTTGATGCCCATTTTGCAATTGCAGTTTAATGCTGCGCATACCCAGCTGCCTTTTGAATTGGCTTTTACGCCCATTTACCAAGCTGGCATGCTGGTAGAAACACCAAAATTTACGGTAGAATGCTTTGCTGTTCAGCACCGAATTGCTTGTTGGGGCTACTTGTTTACCGAATGTAAATTCAAAAGAAAACTCAACCACGAAGCGGCCATTGCAGCGGGCATTCCAACTACATTTTTTGGACGGCTTCAACATGGGGAGGACTACATTTCCGCGGCAGGCGAGTTAATAAGCAACGCTAGCGTAACCTTTGCCAACACACCAGCCCGCAGCTATGCCTATTGCGCCGATACCATTTTTGACACCAGCTTATGCACCAAACTGCAGGGGGTGAACTTGCTTTACCATGAAGCTACTTATCTTAGTCATTTGGAGGAGCGCGCCAAGGCAAGATTTCATAGTACTGCAGCACAAGCCGCCACCATTGCAAAAATGGCTGGGGTAAAAAAGCTGCTCATTGGGCATTTTAGCAGTAAGTACGCCGAGTTAGACCAGTTCTTGCAGGAGGCGCAGGCCGTTTTCCCCCAAACTGATTTGGCATTAGAAGGCGTTACTTATCGCGTTATCTAAGTTCTTTATGGTTGCGTACGCGGCGGAAAGCCCATGGTTAGTCTAAAAATAGGGGGGGTACTAACGTTCAATTTTTTTCCAGTCCTAATCGTTCGCCATTGCCAAACACAAGTGCGGTGAGCATACTATAAGATAAACTTGATATAGTCCACAAAGTGCTGGCGCCAGCTTTTTTCGTTGTGTTGGCCAGGAGCGCTAACCAAGCGTTTTACGTCTGCGGTTGATACCCTTTTAAAGGCGTTAACCACCGCGTCCATGTCTGGTACCATGCTGGCCGATTCTTTTCCACCCGCATAAAAAAATAGCTTTCCCTTGTAGCCTTTTGCCCGCTTGGCAATGTCCTGTGCCAGTTGTGGTGCCACCCAAAACGCCGGAGAGAATATGCCCGCCGATCCAAACAGCTCGGGATATTGCAGCACTGTCCAGCAGCTAATGAGTGCCCCCATGCTGCTGCCTGCTACATGCGTATTGGCCTTGTTGCTAAGGGTGCGGTACTTGGCATCAATTTGGGGTTTCAGCGTTTTGGCCAAAAACTGCGCATACTGTTGGCCTTCGCCTTTGCCAAACTTGGCGTGATTGTAGGGGTTGTACTCGGTAAGGCGCTGGTTTCCACCATTATCAATAGCCACCACTATCATGCTGCGCCGCAGTTTTGTATAGTAGCGGTCCAGTGTTTCGTCCACTTCCCATTCGCCAAAAGCGGCGTTATAACTGTCAAAGCAATTTTGGCCATCTTGCAGGTAAAGCACGGGATAGCGTTTGTTAGGCTGTGCATCATAGTTGGGCGGCAAGTAAACGCTTATGCTACGCCTGCGGTCCAAAGGGATCATCGAAAAGGTGGAGTCGTACAGCCGCACGTTTACCGAGGCGGTATGTCTTTTTATGGCCGGGGCAAATGCGTCCTTCCACGCTTCCACTTTCAACAGCAGTATGGTGTCGCTGCTGGCTATAAATACCCTGTTGTCCACATCGGCACCGCTGCTTCGGCATTCCACAGTTTGCCAGCTGCCGCGGGTTATTTTAAAACTTTGCACACTGCCTTTTGCCACCGTTTTTGTTAGCCTGCCGCGTTGGTCAAATCTTGATTCGGCATCGTTCGGCTGCCAACCGTTAAAGCTGCCTGCCACGTAATAGTTGGCAGTATCGGCTTGGCTTTGCAGTTGAAATTGCACTTTTACTTGCGCTGTGGCTAGCATTGGCCAAAGGGCAAAAGCAGCAGCACAAATGCGGTCAAAATACATTTTCGTGGGTTTAAATTTCTGCCAAACAAGCCTCCACATCGGCATAGTACCCGGCGCTAAGTGGCACCAAGGGCAGTCTAAGCACATTTTTGCAAAGGCCCTGCGCAGCCAAAAACGCTTTTACACCGGCCGGGTTATTCTCCACAAAAAGCAAATCCATGGCGTTTAGCAGTTTAAACTGCCATTGCTGGGCCAGTGGCAAGTTTCCTGCCAATGCCGCCTGCACCAGTTGCGAAAACTGCGATGGAAAGCAATTGCCAATTACACTAATTACACCGTTGAAGCCACAGGTCATTAGCGGAAGGGTAAGCATATCATCGCCACTGATGAGCAAAAAACCGAGCGGCCTGTCTTTTAGTAGCTGCATGGCTTGAGTCATATTGCCTGAGGCTTCTTTTATACCCACCACATTGGTGTGGCTCCGAGCCAGGCGCAGCGTGGTGGCGGCGCTAATGTTGCTGCCAGTGCGCCCAGGCACATTGTATAGTAGCACCGGCTTTGTGGTTTGGGCTGCCAATGTAGAATAGTGTTGAAAAATACCTTCTTGCGAGGGTTTATTATAGTAGGGGCTAACACTGAGCACCGCGGCTGCGGCCTCTAAAGGCCAGTGTTTTAAACAGTCCAAAACTTCGGCGGTGTGGTTGCTGCCAATACCCACCACCACCGGCACGCGTCCATTTACCGTTTTATAAGTAAAATCAAGGATAGATAGTTTTTCTTCTGTACTAAGCGTTGCTGTTTCGCCCGTGGTACCCAAGGTAACCAAGTATTGCACACCGCCGCTTATGGTATAGTTAATAATTTGTTCTAAAGCCTCATAATCAACCGAATAGTCGTTTTTAAACGGTGTTACCAAAGCTACCCCCAGCCCCCAAAGTGTTGTCATGTATAAAAAAATGCTTGTTTAGTTTTATGTTTAGTTAAGCCCTAATTTACTTATGTTTAATGGGCGTAGTATGACGACGGCTTTTGTCTTGATGTTTTTAGTGTTCGTCGTAGAATCCCATTTTGCTGTATTTTTCAATGCGTTGCCGTATGCGTTCTGCTGGTGGAATGGCTTTAAGCTCGGCAATGATGGGTATGAGGGCCGTTTTCAGCATTTCTGCTGCTTCGGTATAATCCCAGTGTGCGCCACCTACCGGCTCTGGCACAATGGTGTCAATAAGGCCAAATGATTTCATGTGGTCGCTGGTAAGTTTCAGCTGTTCGGCGGCCACTTCTTTTTTGTCCCAGGTGCGCCACAAAATGCTGCTACAGCTTTCGGGGCTTATTACCGTGTACCACGTATTTTCCAGCATCAGCACGCGGTCGCCTGCACCAATGCCCATGGCTCCACCGCTGGCACCTTCGCCTATTATTACACATATCACGGGCACTTTAAGGCGCAGCATTTCATAAATGTTGCGGGCAATGGCCTCGCCCTGGCCACGCTCTTCGGCCTCTATGCCAGGAAAGGCACCCGGCGTGTCAACCAAGGTAATGATGGGTTTGTTGAACTTTTCGGCCAGTTTCATAAGGCGCAGGGCTTTGCGATATCCCTCGGGGTTGGCCATACCAAAGTTGCGCAACTGCCGCATTTTTGTGTTAATGCCTTTTTGTTGGCCCATTATCATCACCGTTTCACCATTCAGCTTGGCAAATCCGCCCACCATGGCCATATCGTCTTTTACATTTCTATCACCATGTAGCTCCACAAAATCCGTACACATATTGCTAATGTACTTTAGCGTATATGGCCGGTCGGGGTGGCGGCTAAGCTGCACTTTTTGCCAACTGGTAAGCTGTTGGGTTATTTTGCTCCTGCTTTCAACAATGTTGTTTTCCAGTTGCGCTATAATGGCGGCGTAGTCTATCTTGGTATTGCGTGCAGCCAGCTTTTTGTTGGCCTCAATCTCCTCATACAGGTTTTTGATGGGCGCTTCAAAATCTAGAAACTGGCGGTTGGGGTATTGTGGCATATCGTAACCGATTTACATGAACAACAGCGGTAAAAATAAGGGAAGATGCTAAAACCGTACATCAAAATGGTCAGCCTGCTCCCAAGCTTTCCGTTGCATCAAGTTGATTGAAGCGTAATGGCTTGTTATGGGTGGGGTATGGTGCAAAAGTTTCTGTCAATTATGGTGCGGGTTACAATACCATCAACAGCCTCAACCCATAAAAAACGGTTCTTTTTGGCACTAACGGGAGGTGCGTTGCAAAATAAGTTACTTGTTTCCAAGCGTTAATTGGGTAGCTATGGCAAAAGCCAGCGGGGTTGCCATTCAGCATTAAGCGCACCAACCTGGTACAAGGCAGCCTTTTACTTAGTTTGTTTTACCGGCAGCGTTTCCAGCTCTTGTGCACCCGTTTTGCCAAACAGCCTTAGGGCAATTTCTTTGCCCGCGCCGGCGGCGTCTTTAAACATGAAGCGCTCTCCAAACACAACGCTTTTGCCGCTGGCACTCCTTAGCCGTAGTTCTACCTCATATTTTATCCCCTTCTTTTTAAACGATATGGTGGCCTCAGCATGGCCAGCAGCACTTTCTTGCCAATTAATGTTGCAGTTTTTTAGCTCAGCGGTTACCTTGTTGGTAATGTCATCTTGCAAGCCATTTATCTGTAAGTAAACGGCCACAGGCAAGCCGCTAAAGGGCAGTAGTTGGGGATACTGTTCCATGATATTGGTTATCATACCCCGCTGCTTAGTCTCGGTTGCTGTGGTGGTATAGCTTAGCGCCAACCCCTCATATAGTCTGCCTAAGAACAATTTTTCGTGTGCGGTGTCAAGCCGCGCACTATTGAGTAGCGTTTCTAGTTTTTCTTGTGCCGCATTGCGGTTTCCAGCTTCCCAGCTCAGCCGGGCCTCGTACAGTTGGAAATATTTTTTTATTTTAACTCTGGGGTCGTTGCCTATATAATCAACCATTAGCTTCATAAAATACCTGGGGCTATAGCGTTTCATCAGGTACCAAATTTCGTCGTAGCCCACTGTGCTTTCGCCGCAAAAGAGGTCATAAATTATGCGTGCCCGCTCGGGGTTTAGCGCCAACTGGGTAGCCAGCAAGTACTCGTGGGTATATTTTTGAGCTTGCACCTGCGCCAGCGCATACAAGCTTGCTGGCTTGTACCACCAGCCACGGTCAAAAAACTTTAGCAAATCAATTTGGCGGTGGTACCACATCAACCGCAGCAGCCCAATGGTAAAGTCGTATTGCGGCTGGCTAAGTGTGGTACCAATGTGCACTTCTTTAAAGGCTGCGGCTTTCTTTAGGGTTATATCGGCGCTGTCAAGCTGGCCGTTGTAAAGATAGCTACGGGCTAAAGCAATGTTGTACCACCCAAAGCCTGGCGACGAGTTAGACGCATCAATGGCTTCTTTTGCCGTTTTAATGGCTTCTAAAGTACGCCCGCCATACACGTAAAGCGTGGGCAGGTAATAAAAAGGTTCCATTAGGCTTTTTGCGCTGCCGTATTTGTACTTGTCGCGGCCGTAAAAGTCTATGGCTTCTGCAAACTCGCCAATTTCGGCTTTCATATTGCCGTAGTTGTTATAGCTTATGGCTCCCATGTTTTGCATGCGCTCGTAGTAGTATTCGCTGCTATCGTAGTTTTTTTGGTAGCAGTGCAGCAGTGCCAGATAATGGTAAACGCCCATTTCGTCGTAATTGCTGTGTCCTTCGCCAAACCAAAGGTTGTTTTGGGCCGCATTGCGTCTTATGCGTCCCAAGCCATTGTAGCACGACCGCAGGGCCAAGGCTTCGTTTTCGGCCACGCTGTTGCTTAAAAAGCCAAATTTTTCCTGCGTATAAAATCGGTTGCGGTGTATAATCCACGCCTTTAAGCCGGCAGTACCAAAAAAATCGCGTCTAAAATTCTTTTTATCTACCTGCTGTAGCACCCAAACGGCACTGTCGGGCATTTCCAGATACTCGTAAGTCTCGCGTAGCTTGCTGGCCAGCACCAAATAATCATTGTAGCGCTGGTTGTTTTGCATGTAATACATAGGGCTGCTGTACAAGTTTTTCAGCAGGGCCGAGTAGTCTTTTTCAATACGTAAAAAGGCCGTACGCAGCGGGCCAAGGCTGCGTTGGTAGCCCATTTGGTCCACACTGCGGTCTTGCAGATATACACCCTGATAAAACCAACCCACGTAATACGTGCTATCAAGCCGCAAAAACTCGCGGCTGCGGGGTAGGGCATCTTTGTCGTAGGGCGTTACGCCAATGCGTTTGGCATCAATTTCGTAGCGTGCAGCAGGGTTTTGCGCCACAGCAAAAGCGGTGCACACCAGGCATATTGCAAACAGCGCTATGTTTTTTACAAGTGTCAAAGTTAAATTGGTACTCTTTTTTTAAATGGTTTCAATGGGTGCGTTACGGATACGGGTAGCGGGGCCACAGGCTCAGTTTCCTTTATGCGTTCAGTTTCAGTTTGTTTAGTCGGCTCATTTCTATCTCAAGAATTTTTTTGAGGGCGTGTGTTTTGGCTTCTTTATTGCGGTACACCAGCCTGTGATCCAGCACGGGAAGGGTAAGCTGCTGCACATCATCTTCGGTTACATAGGTGCGCCCATTTACCAGCGCAAATGCTTTCAGGCATTTCAAAAATGTAATGCCGCTGCGGGTGCTGGCGCCCAACACAATATCGGCACTTTTGCGGGTGTGCCACACCAAATTGCGTACGCTTTTTACAATTTCCTGGTGCACAAACACGGTTTCCGCCATGGATTGTAGGTGCAATATTTCGTCCATGGTAAGCACTTGCTGTATCTCGTTTAAATTTTGCGCAATGCCCAAATAGTTGTTGTAGATGTCCAGCTCAGTTTCTTCATCTACGTAGCCAAAAATAATTTTTATAAAAAATCTATCCAGCTGGGCGGCGGGCAAAGGGTATGTACCCTCCATTTCTATGGGGTTTTGCGTGGCAATGGTAAAAAATAGCCGTTCCAGTTTATAGGTCGTATCGCCCATGGTAATCTGGTTTTCGGCCATACATTCCAGCAAGGCGCTTTGCACCTTGGGCGAAGCGCGGTTTATTTCATCGGCCAGCAGCAGATTACAAAACAGGGGGCCTTTTTTAAAAATGAAGGCTTTATTCTGATCGTCGAAAATGTGGCTGCCCAGCAAATCCATGGGTAGCAGGTCGGGCGTAAACTGCACGCGTTTAAAATTGGCGCCGTTTTGGCCACCATGGCCGTCGGCAATGCTTTGGGCCAATGTTTTTGCCATTACGGTTTTGCCGGTGCCGGGGTTATCTTCCAATAAAATATGCCCCTTGGCCAGCAGTGCCGTTAAAATAAATTGAATTTGGGTGCGCTTGCCCCTTATTACGGTTTCTACATTGTTGGTTAGCCGGTTAATGTTGGCTAAGGCAGTGTCGGTGTCAATGGGTGCCATAAGATGTTTTTAGGTTGCCATAAAAGGCCACTGGTGCAGCCTGCTTATGCATCAAATTTTAGGAAATGAAAAAAAATGGAGGGTGCTGTAAAAGTTTAAGAAATGGCTAAAACGATGTTTTGGCGGTAGCTGCTTGCGTACGGTTTGCCAAAAAGCAGGGTAGTGGGCTGTAATGGTGCGTTCGTCGCTGCTGGTTAGCGGCTGTTGGCTGTACTTTAGCTTTAGAAAAGTATGCATAAAGCCCGTTAGCGAGGTGCCAAACCGGGGATCTACCACCTGCTGCGCAAATTGGGTGCTGGATTGCTGACCACGGGAAATGCCCATTTGGTGCAAATAATATGTGCTGGCCATGAACTGCCAATAAGCTTTTTTGGACATGGGTGCCGTGTTTTTGGCTTTGTAATGCAAGTATTGAAACACCAGCCACGGCATCATTAACAACAATAGAAATACACCGCCCACCAGCCCCAGCAATGTTAGAAGCACCATGCGCCAATCAATGGGTTTGGTGGCAGCTTTGGCCTTGGTTGGCGGTGGCGTGGCTTCTTCCTTAGCCATAATTTTTATTTCGTCTATGGGCGCAGGGTTTGGAAAACGCTTCATTAAAGAACCAGCCGAATCGGTAAGTGTGGGCCTGATGGCTTTAAACTGCTCGCTGTACGACACGCTCACAATTTCTTCGCCGGGCTGCAAACTGCTTAGGCTTACCGCACCGCTATCGCGGCTAATTTTGGCTAGCGATACTTCAAGCAGCATGTTTTGGGGCGGGTTGGCATTGTAGGGATTGTCCCAGTACAAAAACTTTTCTACCTCCATGGTTACTTTTTTGGCCACGGTATCCACAGCCACGGCTTTGCCATTGGCCACCAGCCAAGCGGTTTGGCTGGTTAGGGGTGGTGTTTGGTCGGGCTGAGGGGCTTGGTTTTGGTCGGCATTGGGTACCGTGGTATCAAAATCTATCCACCCAAAACCCGGAAAATAGGCTTGCACCCATGCGTGGGCTTGGTCTTCGTAAAACCAATACCAACCGGGGTTTTTGCTGCTTCGGTCAACGGTTAAAAAACCCGTGGCCACGCGGCTGGGTATGCCCAAGGCCCGCAGTAAAAAAAGCGTGCCACCGGCAAAGTAGGCACAGTAGCCTTTTTTATTTTCAAATAAGAAATAGGTTAACTTATTGGCGCTGGGCAAACCGGGTATGCCGGGGTTATCGCTGTATTTAAAAGTGGGCTGTCCGTTTTCATCTTTTTCTAAAAAATAATCGCGAATGGCAACAATTTGATCAACCGGGGTGGTGGCATTGGCCTTGGCCGCAATTGATTTTGCCAGAACCCGCATGCTATCAAAGGCGTTTCCTTGGGGTATAAAAGTGTAGTAATCGTAAAAGGGCTTTGGGGTTTCCTTGTAGTTGGTTACCGTGCGCAGTAAGCTAAAACGCTGTTGTTGAAACTTTTCGAGGTCTTTATTGCCCGCCGGGTTATAAACGAAGTACGCACTGTTAAGCTCGCTCACGTACATTTTAGCACGGTAGGCGGTTTTATAAATGTATTTGTTTTCTTCGGGCACACTTATGGGCTGCACAAAAAAGCCCGTGCTGGGTGCGGTGTACAATTTGGGGCTTAGATTGTGCTTATACACCTCGGCAGTTACTACTTTTCGGTTGCGGTTGCCCATGCCTTTGCGAAGCATACTGGTATCTTCCCGCGTAAAAAACAAGGGTATCTGACTTACATCGGGGCTAAAAAGGTCGTTGCTGGGTCGTAGCGTATCAATTTCAAAGGTCTGCGTTTCCACATCAAAGCGGGTGAAATAATCCGACGTAAAATAGAGCGGATTAGGCGTTTTGCCATCGGTAAAATAGTTATCCAGCTTGGCTACAAACAGCACCGAATCTTTATTGGCTTTGTTGTTAAGTCCATCTAACCCCATACTGGTTTGCGTGGTGGTGCCTTGTCCATCGTTTTTGGTGAGGCTGTTTTTGGGTTCGCCACCCTCTTTGGGCTTTCCACCGCCGCCCCATTCTTTTTCTACGGCATCAAAATCTTTTTTAAACACGGTTAGTAGCGCAAAAAAAAGCAACGCCAGCACCACGCCAAACCCCAGTAACCGCTTTAGCACAAACCAGGTAAATGCGGGTTCATCCGCATTCATATTTCTAATAAGCTCGCTGGTGTAAATAATGTAAAAACTATAGGCCAGCAGGGGGGCAAAGGCCAGAATAATGGTGTCGGTTTTTACTTCGGTTATATGGCTTACCACCAGCAACATGGTGGCCAGCAGCAGCACGCTCCACCCAATACTAAAAAAGCGGGCGCGGCTTAGGCCGTATCCCACCAACCAGCCCATAAATAGTAAAATGGCGTGGTTTAAGAACTTGATGCTCCAAAAGAAGGCATCAAACTCCCCAGTGTAAACGGCGCCCATTATTTTGTAGGTAAGCGTGGCGCCCAATACCAACAGCCCGGTTATGGGTAAAAACCTAAAACGGCGTGCAAACACAAAAATGGCGGCTGCCATGCCCACGCCAAAGTCAAGGGTTTGGCGCATCCATCCGTTTTCTAAAAAAGCAAAGTACTGGTTGGCCAGTTTTAGCACATAAGCCATCAGTAGCACAGTAGGCAGTGCCAGCAGCACGTATTGTGCCAGTTCTTTTTTTAAGCTATGGGTGCGTTGTATCAGCATCAGTTAAATTACGATTAGCGTGGCTTCACTTTGTTTTATTAGCGCTTCTAGCTTTTTTTCATTGGCCAGCATTTTGCGGCGCATTGGGCTAAGTAGCCACCGTACCCCATTTGTTTTTTCCTTTTCTTTTTCCTCTTGCAAAAAAATCCAGCGTAGCCAGCTAAAAAAACCTGGGGTTGCCACGGTTTTTTCCAATCTCACCAGTACCACGTGCAGGCCAGTAGCGGCATCATTTAGCAGCATTTCAAGCGCTTTTGGGTCTGCTAAACCATGCACGCATACTACCGATGCAATTTTGGCATTTACATAAGAAGTTAGTGCTTGGTTTTGATGCCATTGGCTAACGGCCAACTGGTATTCCGCTTGCTGCGCGGCATCGGTCAGGTATCGGGTGGGTAGTGGCTGGTCGGCCAAGAACTTGATTTCCGCCCCCTGTTTTTTCAGTTGTTCGTACACAGTCCAGCAGGCATTTTTGAACCCGTTTAGCCCGGTGGTTTCCAAGGCTGGGTGGCCTTTTATGCCAAGGCTGTCGAAAAAACTGCAATAAAAGTACAGGTGGCTGGCAAATGGGTCTAAATTTTCGGGCGTACGCACCACCAAATCTTTGTTTTTGGCATAAATTTTCCACACAATGCGCCGCACATCGTCGTTGTTTTCAAAGTTTTTATAGTGCAGCATTTCGCCCTCTACACGCCGCAGTTCTTCAATCCTAACTTGTTCAGTTTCGGTTTTTTGCGGAACCACCGACTGCTCACTAACGGCGCCAGCGGAGGGTTTGGTGTAAAAGCTTTGCCGCAGCGGCAACTTGCAGGTAAGCGAAAAAAACTGAAACAGGTCTTCGAAATAGATAACCAAATGCTCTACCTCGTATTGCCTAATGGCGGGCAGTGGCCAGTTGTAGCTGCCTTTTTGCACCGTTTGGAAAAGCGTTAAGGGCGCACCCTTTTTAAGCAGTGTAAACTTTGGCGATCGGTTGGTGCCATCGTACACCACCCGGTACTGTAAAAAGCCAAACATGGGTTGAACCAGCGGCTTAACTTCAATCTGTAAGGTTTGATGATGTGCGGCGTTTGGCGCGGAAGACTCATTTTGCAGGGTGGCTAGCAATGTTCCGCGTTTCTTTTGCCACCACGCCATAGAAAATGGTACGGCAACCGATAAAAAGCTGAGCACCAAAAGCGAACCCACAAAAGTGAAGGTTACTTTGAGCAGCAGCAGCAAAATTGTGGACACGGCCCCCGGCGTGGATGGCGTATGGTAGCCCAGCCACCACCAGCCCAAAAGGCCAAAGGCTATAAACAGCAAAAAGTAAAGCCGAAGCGGGGCATAAATGCGCCAATAAGAGAGCCGCTGCGTCGGTGTGGGTTTCGTCATGAACTTGAAGAAATACAATGCGAAGTTGAAGGTAGGGGTTGTGTTGCCAATAGCCTTGAAAAGGTTTTGCAAAATATTAATGGTTTGCTAATCGGCGTCCTTTTTTTTGGCATCCGGGGTTAACTGGTTGAAAACAAGCTTTGATGGCCAATAAATACGGCTGCTTACTTGGTAGGAGCCCAGTAACAACGTGCTGTAAAACCACGGCGGTTTCTTTCGAAACGGTATTGGCCGGGTGACACCCAAGGCTCACTACGCCAAGTTGGCAAGGGGGAAAGCGTAGTCTGCACCGCTTCGTCTGTTTATGTGCTCTTTTTTACAGCACAAACATTGATGGGCAAAAAAACATCTGTAAATCGCCGATTTTCAGGACCGTGTAAAACCAGTGGGGTGAAGCGGCGGGGAGTTGAACACCAAGTAGGCGAATGACTCCGTTCTGTGTGTACCCGCTACTTGGGCCTACCGGTTCGCGCTAACCTATTTAAAAAAAGACAATCTCAAAGCGGCCCCTGTTTATTGGCGGTGGTTTATACGGTCTAAAAAAGTGTTACGGTAGGTATCGCTTGTAAACAAAAGCTATGCACCCAACCAATGCGCTTGTGGCAAAATAACCAGCAGTTCTTTCTACAAACTTGTATTTGCCACTTATAGCAAAAATTGGTTGGCTAAAGATCATCTTACAGCTGGCAACTTAGGTAAAATGCTGCATGCTGTAAATGTAATAGAAGTAACGCATGGACGGTTGGCAGCGTCAAGCGCTTTTTTTTGCTTTTTGGCGCCTCGTTGATGCCTACTGTTCTGCATGCTTGTGCATATTTGGGTTTCGGACGCTAGCCAAGGCGGAGGGAAAGACACAGGTACACAACATGGCTAACAAGAAAATAAAATGCAACCTGCACATGGCATTGCTAACGGCAGTGAAGCTTGACCCAGAATTAAAAACCTACTACGAACGAAAAGTGGCTAAAGGAAAAAACAAAATGTGCGCACTAAACAACGTGAAAAATAAACTACTGGCAAGGGTAGTGGCATGTGTGAATAACCAACGAGAATATGTGAAAAAAGCCGCTTTAAGGGGAAAAAATAAAGTTTTTTTTATCATAGAAATCCGAGGCGGAGGCGTATGCTACGTAGAATGAAAAAGCCCCAAAAGGGGCTTCACAATTACATCGAATAAACTATTGGCTTTTGCTTAGGCGGCAAAACTATTTTACTACTAAGATTGGGGTGCAGCTTGCGCACCATCTCAATATCCATTTTAGCCGTATCAATGAACTTCCAATTCTTTCCGTTGTCGATTGAGATTGCTATTAGGGTGGTATAGGTAATTACCCTTCCTTGCGCCGGTTTCAACTCGGTTTGTTGTGAGATGGTGCATTGCAATTCATTTTTACTTCTCACAAATTCAGTGGGTGAGTTAAAGATTATATTTCTTATTTCAACACTTCTCAGTTTTAGTTCTGCATTCTGCTTATTGAGTAACTCTATCATCTTTTTCTCTCCGCCTGCACCATTGATCATTGAAGGGTGGATATACTTTACATAACTTTTGTAATCACCTGTTTTAAAATAAATTACCATTTGCGAAGCCTGCAAATTTACATACTCACTTAGCAAACGCTGATCAGGCAAAGAGTTTTTTTGCGCAATTAAATAATCGGCGAAAAAGATAAAAAGTATAAAAAGCCGGGCCATAAAAGTTAAACTAATCTTTCCACATCCCATCCGTCATATAATTGTACATTGCAATAATCGGCAAGTTCGTTGAAAGCAACATTTCTTCTGTGTAGTTTCTCTGGACTAAGCTTTTCAGCTTTACTAACACACATTCTATAACAACTACTATCAATCTGTTCTAACGCTTCAAGATTATAACCATGTGCACGTAATTCATTATATATTTTTATTAAGTTGATCCTACTCGAATCCAAAAAGAAAAAATTCCATTTGAGAACCTCATCAATTGGGAAGCGATCAGCTTTCATGCTTTCAAAAATAGCATTGACCGTCTCTAATTTTGCATTCATTGAGCAATTAATTTAATTCCTTTTGAGCTATTGAGGCCATGTCTTCAATGACTTTATCAAAAGCAAATTCCTTTACTTTTTTGCTATCCCTCAACTTTTCTAACGAAAATGTCAAAGCATCAAAAAAGAGACGTTTACGAACTTTGTTATCACCATTTATAAAATCATGATGAGATAGGGGAATTTCGATATCAGTCTCTCTCGTACTTTGTTTATACCTTATTGAAGGCTTAATATTCTCTTTATAAATCACGATAATAACATCCCAACTCTCAATTCCTGGCCCGTAATCTCTCGTTTGAATACAGGAATTTACGGCATCCCTTACTTCTCGCAGTACTTGACTAAAAACAGGGCCTTGAATATCACCCTCGATGCGTCCGCTAATCCAAAGTTTCATTAGTAATCACTTTTATTTAATCCCGGCCTTTCGCCACCGTTGGCTTTTTTATGTTTTAAAATTTGCTGATGCTGCCATGAGTGCATCCCCTTCTTTGTACCGTCAACTTCTTTTTGATAATACACATTATTCTCCTTTAAGTACTTCTTAGTATACCGTTTCTGCTTACCCTTACCAAATTTCCCTTCCCCTCTTGTTGTTTCGCCATATTTTTTCACTTCGTCAGTATCAATATCTCGCAAGGTGTAACCTTCTGCGGGCTTGTCACCCAATTTATTCCCATGTGAAAAAAGTTCATCATTCTTTCGCAAATTAGCTTCTACTATCTCTTCTACCTCATCTTCATAGCGAACAACTCCCTCAACTAAATCAGCTGCTTCATCAGTATATTTCAAAGCTTTTACTCCATCAGCAAACGGAATTATGGATATTGCAGAAAGTGCGGCGTTTTTATAGTCTCCCTCAGCTAAATAAACTATAGCATTTATTCCGTCAGCAATTCCAAATGGGTCAAAAAAGCCAATAATATCTAAGGCACCATGTACAAAATTAGATGTAGAGGAAGGTCGCCGCTTTGCTGTTACTGTAACATTTCCAACATCATTGTATTCTCCCTGTTCATCAACAC
Organism: Bacteroidota bacterium; assembly: GCA_004292575.1. Lineage (GTDB taxonomy): Bacteria > Bacteroidota > Bacteroidia > Chitinophagales > Chitinophagaceae > Phnomibacter. Next base: position 513 of record RDXD01000369.1, on the reverse strand, counting down.
CAGGAGTTACTACAGGCCTATCTATTCCGGCACTGTCTGTTGGTTGTCTTCCTGTTGGATCTGCAAATCTTATCGGATTGTCAAAGGCAAATGAATATGGGCTCCAACGCCTCATATATTCAGCAAGTGGATCAATTTGCATGAAACGACCAATCTGTGCATCGTACATACGTGCATTAAAATCATATGCATCTAAACCACTACCATCACTGAATTCGCCCTCCTGCCTTTCTTGTCCATTAAAATCAAACTTATTCTCCAGTTTCCCTGCCGCCTTACTACTTATTCCGGCCATGGTGAGTCCGAACGGATAATAATGCGTCTCCTCCAGCAGCGGGCCGGGTTTGTGTATCACCTGCAAATTATCAAAGAACACATCGAGATTGCTCTCGTTGCTTACATACACAAATATATAGCCATTTTTTGGTGCAGTAATGTTTTGTAAGCTGGCATCGGCCTGCCAATGGTCTTTTACGGTGCCGCTGCTGCCTACGCGGCTAAAGTTGCCGCCAG
>RDXD01000529.1 GCA_004292575.1 Bacteroidota bacterium | reverse complement strand
TTGCCCGGGTTTAGGCCCCCACCCGAATTTTTAGGCCAGTTTCTACAGCCCTTGATTTTTTTGTTTCTTTTTTTATCAAGAAAAAAAGAAAAAAAACGCAGAGATTTTTTGATGTGTTGATGTTCTGATGTTTTGATTTTTACCAATACATAACACAACAAAGCAGAAAACTCGTCAGCCAGCCTGCACAACTCCGCGCTGGGGGCCAACAGGAAAAAAGTAGGATGTCGTATGTGAGATTTTTTGATGTTCTGATGTTTTGATTTTACCACTACCTAGCACAACGGCAATTCACAAACAAACAAAGCAAAAAACTGGTCAATCAGATTGCCCAACTCCGCGCTGTGGGCCTTAGAAAGTGGCCGTTAAAAAAATTCGGGTGAGGGCCGTTAAAAAGCAAATACCAAATATTGCACATGCGAACCCACCCACAGGACCAGTTAGGTATTATAGGCTGTGGTACCGTTTGGCTAGAAAATGTAAAAAGGAATGCTATTTTGTGCCCCTTATGTAGCGCGGGTATTGTGGCGTGTGGTTGGTGATGATGTTTTTTATTAAATATGTATCGTCGCTCTTGTCAAACGTAACATAGTAGGTGGTGTGCCTATTAGGTTTGTAGCGGATATAATACTTACCGTACTTGGGCAATAAAGCACAATAGTGTTTTTGTTTTGGTATTGTATAGATGAAGTCTATGAGGTTATTGACCTAGGAATCGGCATCAGCTAAAAATGAGAAATAATTTTTAGCCAATAACATGTCGGTCAACCCAGACAATCGGCGATAGGCATAAACAGAAAGCGCTATTTTTTCCATGCTTTCCTAACCTGAGATAGTAAATTCTGCCTTACTACTTCTAGAGGTATTGCTTCCTCCCATTCTTTTTCAAACGATTTTTTTTCAATCACACCCATTTCCTGCAATATGGGTTAAAGGCACTGCCATGCTGCTTCAAGTTTATGGTAACATGGGTTACTTCACCCTTAGCATTTTTTTGGTGGTTACGCCTGCAACTTTTGGCATGGTTTATTTTTTATCAAAATTACGGCAAATGTTTTTTACAAAACCCCCACCCTACCAACCCAACTCCTGTTTCATAGCCTCCACCACATGGTACACAATAGGGCAAATGGCATAGTGGTTCATTACAAAAAACAGGCGTTTACTTATACCCGGCTGGTGCAAATGTGGAAAGCTGGCACAGCCCTCGGGGCGGGCTGCATACACGGTGCACCGGTTTTGGTGCAGCATGGCGCAGGGTATAGCGTTCATTAGGCTAAGGCCGCTGCTACCCTTGGCCACGTGGTTTTTGCAAAATTCTGCTTCGCCCATGCCCAGCGCTGCCGCCATGCGTGGTATGGCCTCTGGCTCCACATTAATCATTAAGGTTTTACAGCAGTTGCCACAGGCCAAGCAATCTATCTGCGGCTCCACGGTAGCGTTTAGCCGCATCACCATGGCATCCAACTCGGTTGCAGGCATGGCCTTTAGCGTCACCACAAAATGGCTGTGTGCTTCGGCATTGGCTTGGGCGGCCGCGGCTATGGCCGGTAGGTCTATGGCATAAGCCGGGCCATTAGGCATTAGCTTCACTAGGGTAGTTTAATATCATGGCAAATACGGCATAGTTCAAAATATCCATGTAGTTGGCATCCAACCCCTCGCTCACCAGCGTCTTGCCTTGGTTGCGTATAATCTGCTTCATTCGGTACAGCTTCATCAGTATCAGGTCGGCAAAGCTCTCGTGGCTCATTTGGCGCCAGGCCTCGCCATAATCGTTGTTTTTTAATTGCATCAGCGCCTTGGTTCTTCCCACCACGTCATTGTACATGGCTTGGCACAGGTCCGGCGCCAGCTCTTCCACATCGTCGCTGTTCAGTTGCAGTTGAATTAGCCCAATTACACAGTAGTTAATAATACCTCGCCACTCATCGGGCAGCCCATCGGCCACCATTTGCACACCACCCTGTTGCAATTGCCTTATGCGGCAGGCTTTTATGTAAATTTGATCTACCACGCTTATGGGCCGCAGCACACGCCAGCTGGTACCATAGTCCTGCGCTTTTTGCAAAAAAATATGGCGGGCAGCAGCAATCACTGCGTCGTAAGCCTGGCTGGTATTAAGCACTAATTCTGTCATTTTTTTAGGCCGGGTATGTTTTTGTTTACGAGCCTCAAACAATAATTTGGCTGCGTTGTGTCACTCACTTGTGCCGCAGTGCTACCTTCGGCCTGTTGGCAGCCCCTGCGGACTTGCTGGCATCAAAAGTAAGGGAAGGCATGTACACACTCAACTGCAAAGGCAAACTGGTGGTTTTAGAATCACCCATTGTGATGGGCATTTTAAACATGACCCCCGACAGTTTTTACGCCGCCAGCCGCCAAGGCATAAAAATCAGCATGTTGCAACAGGCCCACATGATGCTGGAAGAAGGCGCCACTCTGCTGGATGTGGGCGGGCAAAGTACCCGTCCCGGCGCCCAATTTCTAACCCCTCAAGTGGAAGCCAACCGGGTGGTGCCAGCCATTGAAGCACTGCACGATAGGTTCCCCGAGGCCATCATATCGGTTGATACCTTCCACAGCAGCGTGGCCACCATGGCTGTGCAGGCCGGTGCCAGCATGGTAAACGATGTAAGTGGCGGACTTATGGATCCCCAAATGTTAACAACAGTGGCAGCCTTGCGGGTGCCTTACGTATGCATGCACATGCCCGGCACCCCGCAAACCATGCAACAGCACGCCCACCACTTGGCCCAGGGTAATGTGGTGGAAACCGTGCTCGACTTTTTTATAGAACGGGTTGCCGCATGCACGGCAGCGGGCATACACGATGTGGTTATTGACCCCGGGTTTGGCTTTGGCAAACTGCCCGCGCAAAACTTTGAGCTGCTAAACCAACTGTCGGTATTTACCCAAACGCTGCAAAAACCGCTCTTGCTGGGCGTGTCGCGCAAATCCACCATCTACAAAACCCTCGGTATTACCGCCAACGAAGCACTCAACGGCACCACTGTGCTCAATACGGTGGGCTTGCTAAATGGTGCAAACATTTTACGTGTGCACGATGTAAAAGCCGCCGTCGAGGCCATCACACTCGTAAGGGCACTGGCGGCCAGCACTTAACCAGCCTCACAAGCTGTTGGGTACAGAGCCAGTAAAAACTAATTTTTATACCCCATTGATAGACCTGTATCGCCCGTTACTTTCAACTTTACCGTTGCCGTATCTGCGCTGCTGTTGCTTATAACCAATGCGGTGTTTTTATCTACCTTAATTTTTGCCTTTGCATTGGGCGCCAGCGTAAGCGGCGAATGTGTGCCCCCGCCAATAGGTGCGTGGTAGCTGCTTATGGTAAAATTGCTGGCATTTACGATAGATACCTTGAACGCTCTGTGTGGATTATTGCCCAACACAAAGCTGTCTTTGGGCCCTATAACGGTGGTAGAGGTAAGGCTGCAACTGCTTAGGGCAAGCGCTAGGCAAGTGGTCAAAATTGTGTTTTTCATTTGTTTTGTTTTTTTGTGATTGATGTTGCAAAACTGCGCTCAAGCCTGGCAGCCGCCGCCTCAATACATGATTTGATACCAGGTTTGGTAAATAATGCGTGTTGGCAGCACCGCGATACGCGTAAAAAAACGGAGGTAGAATGCGCAGCGCGGACAAGCATTTAGCCTAAAAATGCCACGCTTTAGCCCCGCCTTTCCTACAAGTTGTCATTTGTAAGCAAGCGCCGCCACCCTTGGTCACACCTTGGGTTGTAATGCTCGCAAAACATAAGCAGGCTATTCAACTTTATGGGTGGCCAATGTGCCTCTTTTACCAAATAAACATGGCAGAAATCGACTGCCGTTACCCCTTTTGGTTTCACACCAAGGTTAAAAAACGGCAACAGTGTCCAACGAGGCCCCTATTGATGAGGATTTATGTTATATACGCTACACACACCGAAGGGCGTCGCCATAGGTTTTAAACAAAATTGGATTTTAGCAACGGTAGCACACTGCATTTATATTCATGCCAGCTCCCACCGAGGCAAACAGCACCACATCGCCAGGCTGCAAATCAAAGCCGGGCACCTGCTGGCGGCGCACCAAATCGAACAGCGTGGGTATGGTGGCCACCGAGCTGTTGCCCAACCAGTGAATACTCATCGGCATCACATTTTCGGGCAATTGGCTAACGCCGTACAACTTATAAAACCGCTTTATGATGCCTTCGTCCATTTTCTCGTTGGCTTGGTGTAAAAACACCATTTTAAGGTCGGCAATGTTTACACCACTGCTGTCAAGGCACTGCTTCATGGCCGGTGGCACGTGGGTCATGGCGTATTCATATACCCGCCGGCCCTGCATTTTTATAAAGCGCAGTTTAGGGTCGTTGTCGGGCAGGTAAGAGCAGCCCATATCAATGTAATATGCTTCCTCATTGCTGTGGCTTTGGGCACAGGTACTTAAAATACCACTTTGGTCATTGGTTTGGCGGGCCTCAAGCACACAGGCGCCAGCCCCATCCGAAAATATCATGCTGTCGCGGTCGTAGCGGTCTATTACCCGCGATAGCGTTTCTGTGCCTATCAGCAAGCACTTTTTTGCCATGCCAGCTTTTATAAAAGCCTCGGCCTGTATCATGGCCTGTAGCCAGCCGGGGCAGCCAAACAAAATATCGAACGCTACACAAGCCGGATTTTTAATGGCCAAGGCATGCTTTACACGGTTAGCCAGCGAGGGTACCGCATCACTTTGGTTGGCATGGTTTAGCACATCGCCAAAGTTGTGGGCCACAACAATGTAGTCTAAGGTTTCGGGGTCAACGCCGCTGCTGGCAAGTGCAGCCTCGGCAGCTTTGGCGGCCAAATCGGAGGCGGCGTGTTGTGGCAAAGCATACCGCCGCTCGTGAATACCGGTAATTTCTCCAAATTTTTTTACCACTACAGCGGGGTCGGTTGTAAGCGGTGTTTTTGAAACGTCGTAAAAAACATGGGCCGAAAAGTCGTTGTTGGTTTTCACCTTTTCAGGAATATACGACCCGGTACCTGTAATAACCGAAGCAAGCATGCGCTAACAAATTGATAATGAGTAATCTAAACCTCAAAGTGTTGAAATGATACCGCCAGCCAGGTGCGCCAAGTATAACTAGAAGCCTAGTTGCCAGCAAGCAATGCCGTGTTTTTACACTTTATACGTGGTGGAAGGTATTGCAAAGTGCATAATAAAAAAGATTTTCCCGCTTAATTGGACAAACTTGGCATTAAAACCCTGCTTAAATCATTCACTTTTAATGTGCCCCTGCCGTTTAGTGTGCTTTTTTCCTTTCAAAATGACCTTGGTATTTGCTCAGTGGCCGTTGGTGTAGAAAACCCTTCGAAAAAGCGCCTCTCCCGTTTGGCATTCATGACAGAACCAAATTCACTACAGAAGCCACATTTTTTAGCATGCTTTTCTCAAAAAAAATTCGTGCTAAATCTCCCGCTGCCATCATTTTTAAGCCATCTTTACACATGCTTTGTTCATTTTTAAGGCTTAGAACCGCTGCCTTCGTAGCCGTGTTGGCTGGCTGCCATACCGCCCCAAAAACCAAAGGGAGCCATGCTGCCGATTTTAACCATCAGCGCATTAGTGGCGCCATAAGCTGCACAGCCAATGGCCTTACCGTGGCCGACAGCCTGCTTTACATGCGCGGGGGCGGCAGCACTTTTTTACCCACCCAAGAAAATGCCATAACACCCAATACCACTTTGCCACCCGGCATGGTGCTTATACCAGGCGGCGAGTTTAGCATGGGTGGCATAAACCCCGTGGGCATGGAACACGGCGGCAACGAAAACATGGACGATGCCCGCCCGGTACACAGGGTAAAACTCAGTGGCTTTTATATGGATGCCACCGAGGTAACCAATGCACAGTTTGCGGCATTTGTAAAAGCCACAGGCTATAAAACGGTGGCCGAACAAGCCCCCACCCTGGCTGAGTTTCCAGATGCTGCCCCCGACATGCTGGTGCCAGGATCAGTGGTGTTTTCGCCGCCGCTTAATGAGGTGCCTTTAACCGATTTTTACCAATGGTGGACCTATAAAAAAGGGGCCAACTGGCAGCATCCTGCGGGGCCAACCTCGAGCATAGTTGGCAAAGACAATCTGCCGGTGGTGCATGTGGCTTGGGAAGATGCGGCCGCCTACGCCAAGTGGGCTGGCAAGCGGCTACCAACCGAAGCCGAATGGGAATGTGCTGCCCGTGGCGGCGCAGCAGGCGAGCTCTTTACTTGGGGCAACCAGTTTAAACCCGATGGCAGTTTTATGGCCAATATTTTTCAGGGCAAATTTCCGATACAGGACGATGGTAGCGATGGATTTGCAGGCATTGCCCCGGTAAAACAGTTTAAAGCCAACAAATACGGCTTATACGATATGGCGGGCAACGTTTGGGAATGGTGCGCCGACTGGTACCGCCCCGATTATTATGCCACAGTTAGTGCCGGTGGCGTGGCCCAGAGCCCCGCAGGCCCAATAGATTCCTTTGATCCCGCTGAACCCAATGTGGCTAAAAAGGTGCAAAGGGGTGGTAGTTTCCTTTGCACAGATGCGTATTGCACCCGCTACATGCTGGGTACCCGGGGCAAGGGCGATTGGCGCAGTGCTACCAATCACATTGGGTTTAGATGCGTAAAAGATCTGTAACCCAAGGCCAAGATTGATGCAATTGCCATGCCCGAAGTAGTTTTTTTGACAGGGCGCTTCTTGAGCAACCCAAAACTAGCCGTGGGCGAAAACCGTTTTATATTCGGCAACAAGATAGGCTTTAGATTGAGTTTTTGGCATTCAATCCTTTTGTTCGTTTCATTCATGTGGCAATGCATTCGACCGTGGATTTGGCAGCCTTATGCAGCCCTGCTATTTTTGCATTGTTTATCAATTTTTTGCTCGTAAGCGCATACGTTCTCAAAAAATTCATTCATGCCAGTATTACACAACAGGGTTTCCAACAAGGAACTCCGGCAGCGCATGCTTGCCGAAACCGACCCGCGGATTACCATCAGTTTTTATTGCTACCACCCCATTGCTCAACCGCAAGAGCTGCGCAATCAACTATGGACCGACCTTACTGCCTTACAGGTGTTTGGACGCATATATGTGGCGCACGAGGGTATTAACGCTCAAATTAGTGTTCCTTCACAAAACTATCAATCCTTTGAAGCGTACATTAATGGCGTGGATTGGCTGCGGGGCGTAAGGCTAAACCAAGCCGTGGACGACGACGGCAAGAGCTTTTGGGTGCTGTCGATAAAGGTTCGCGAAAAAATTGTGGCCGATGGAATAACCGACCCCAGCTTTGACGTAACTAAAACGGGGAAATATTTAAAAGCCAAGGAATTTAATGCGTTGGCCAGCGACCCCAATACGGTTGTTTTGGATATGCGCAACCACTACGAGTACGAAGTGGGACACTTTAAAAATGCCATTGAGGTACCCAGCGACACTTTTCGAGATCAACTGCCCATGGCGGTAAACATGATGAAAGAACATCAAGACAAAAACATTGTGATGTACTGCACTGGCGGTATTAGGTGCGAAAAAGCAAGTGCCTACATGCTACACCATGGTTTTAAAAATGTGTTTCACATTGAGGGTGGCATTATCAACTATGTGAACCAAGTAAAAGAACAGGGCCTTGAGCAACAATTTGTAGGTAAAAACTTTGTGTTTGACAACCGTTTGGGCGAGCGTATTACCCCCGAAATAATAGCACGCTGCCACCAATGTGGTGCGCCTGCCGATACACACGTTAATTGCGCTAACGAGGCTTGCCATCTACTTTTCATTCAATGTAGCAAATGCGCAGCTCAATATGATGGCTGCTGTAGTGAAACCTGCTGCAATGTTTATCGGCTTCCCACCGACACGCAGAAGCTACTGCGCAAAGGCGTTGTAAAAGATGGCAATGTTTTTAACAAAAGCCGATCGCGGCTATCGGTAAAACCACCACAAGCCTAGGCGTATTCCTTAAGCGCCTGCGCTATGGCGGCTTCGGTTTCAGCATTTGTGTATGCTTGCGGTACAAAGCCACTACCAATTAC
>RDXD01000293.1 GCA_004292575.1 Bacteroidota bacterium | reverse complement strand
ATGATAATTCAGGCCATTCCCTGTCTGCCGACAGGCACGCATGTGACCTTAAAAAACTAAACATTAACACATGAAATCTCCATGAGCGACTAGCACACCCGAACGAGGATGAATATTGCTAATTTTATTTGGCCATCGAGGCCAAATAAAATTATATGGAGCGCACAGAAATTAGTTTTGAGCAAGCCGTTAGGGTGGGCTGCGGCATAGATGTCCACCAAGCCGTGATCGTGGCAACGATCAGCAAAGGGCAAGAGAACTATGAGACCAAAGAGTTCTCCGCCTTTACAAGTTCTTTGACAGATTTAAGAGAGTGGTGCAAACGGGCAGGCGTTACGCACGTGGCTATGGAAAGCACAGGTGTTTACTGGAAGCCGGTATTCAACATCTTGGAAGAGGACTTTGAGATCATCTTGGTCAATGCCCGGCACGTGAAGAATGTACCCGGCCATAAGACCGATAAGAAGGACAGCAAGTGGATCAGTAAACTATTGTTAGCCGGATTGTTAAAGGGAAGTTTCATTCCACCGCGGGACATCCGGGAACTGCGTGATCTGGTCCGCTATAAGAAGAAACAGGTAGCCCATGTTTCCAGCGAGAAAAACCGGATGATCAAAATACTAGAAGATGCCAACATCAAGATCAGTAGCGTACTCAGCGATGTGCATGGGGCATCGGGCAGCAAGATCATCCATGATATCATTGATGGCAAGACAGATGTAGATGAACTCATAAAGCACATCCACGGAAAAGTAAAAGCCAGCCGGGAAGACATACGCAAAGCACTGGAAGGAAGGTTGACAGCCCACCATCGGTTTATGCTCAAGATTATCCGTAAGAGCATAGAAGAAAAAGAGGGGATCATCAAAGAGTTGGAAGACCAGATTGATGTGGCCACCGCTCAATATGCCGTAGAAGTAGAGTTGCTGCAAACCATCGATGGGGTGGGGAAAGACAGCGCAATCGGCATTATTAGCGAGATCGGTGTGAACATGGAACAGTTTCCCAACGAACACCACTTGAGCAGTTGGTCGGGCATGAGCCCTGGCAACAACGAGAGTGCTGGTAAAAAAAAAGCACAAGGGCCATTAAAGGAAACAAATATTTAAAATCGCTACTCGTAGAATGTGGTTGGGGGGCAACCCGCAAGAAGGACGGATACTTAAAGCGCAAATACAAAAGTTTAGTTGCACGCAGAGGCAAAAAGAAAGCGCTTGTAGCAGTCGGTCATAAAATCATTATTGCTGCCTACCATGTTTTGAAGAAAAAAGAAAAATATAAAGAGCCACCCTTGCACAATAGCGAAGAACGCAACAAGAAGCAGATCGCAAAGCACTTGGCTCAACTCAAGGCGCTGGGCTATGATTTGATAGCCGGTTAAAAAATTTAACAAGGCCGTTTTTTTACTGGAGCGTCTTCGATGACAGCCCGTACATGAAATTGGTCACACAACAGGTTAAGCACCCAACGATGTAGCCAATCTATAAGGAAGCTTATAGAGGGAGCACGAACATGAAAATTTACTCTCTTAACACTGTTATTATTATTGAAATCAATACCGAACCCACTTTGGGTAAGGGAGACTACGTCAGAACCATAACAAATTGAACCGAAAACGAAAAAATCAAAACAAAGAAATACACATGAAAATGAAGCTAATTGTTTTTGTGGCAGGTCTGGTTGCGTGTTCTC
>RDXD01000528.1 GCA_004292575.1 Bacteroidota bacterium | reverse complement strand
TTACCGCTACCAGTACGATGTGGTGCTTGTTGACTACCGTGGTTTTGGCAAAAGCACCGGCAAGCGTACCGAGGCCGATATGCTGCACGATATGCAAGTGGTGTACAACCACCTTACCGAAAAAGTGCCCGAAAACCACATGATTGTGTATGGCCGCAGCATTGGCAGTGGCTTTGCCGCCAAAGTAGCCAGCGAAAACAAGCCGCGCTACCTCATTTTAGATGCACCTTATTTCAGCTTTGCCAAAGTGGTGCGGCGTTATTTGCCATTTATGCCCAGCAAATGGGTGCTGCGCTACCACCTCCGCACCGATAAATGGATAACACGGGTCAACTGCCACACTTACATCATCCATGGCACCAAAGATTGGCTTATTCCCATAGCCCACAGCCAAAAGCTGCAAGCCCTTAATCCCAACAAAATCACGTTGATACGTATTCCCGGCGGCGGCCACAACAATCTGCCCAGCTTTCACGAATACCATAACTTTATCCGCGATATTTTGCAGTACTAATGCCGCCAACGCCTGTTTGGTAGCGTACATTGGTTTACTTTTAAGCACCCCCTCACTTGCGTCGCATCTTAAGCATATTCGTGTTGGTTTACCTGCTGCTTTGCACCTTGTTCTATGGCTATCAGCATCTTTTTTTCTTTCAGCCCAAAGCCCTCGATGCCAACCACATCCTCACTTTTCCCGTGCGCATTAGTGCCACCACCGTCAAAATTCCTTTTGATGCCAACACGGTTATTGATGTGGTGCGCTTTGCCCCCGATAGCGGCCAGCCCCGTGGCGTGGTGCTGTTTTTTCATGGCAATCGTTTCAATGTGGAGCATTATAGCAAGTATGCGCCCTATTTTACCAAAAAAGGTTTCGAGTGCTGGATGCCCGATTATCCGGGTTATGGCCGCAGCAGCGGTACCATAAGTGTAGAAGTGCTACAGCAGTTAAGTCTGCAACTGTACCAATTGGCCCTTCAAAAGTTTGATGGTCGCCACATCAGCGTTTACGGTAAAAGCCTGGGTACTGGTGTAGCGGCCTATTTGGCATGGCAGCGCCCCTGCCGCCAACTTATCTTAGAAACACCGTACAGCAGCTTGTCCAGTCTGGCTGGCGAATTTGCCTTTTTTTTACCCGTAAACTGGCTTATGCGCTACCAATTAAATACCCGGCAATACATGGCCGAGGCCAAACTGCCCATTACCATGCTGCATGGCACTGCCGACGAGCTTATTTCTTACACCAATGCCGTAAGTCTGCTAAGCGCGGCCAAGCCCACCGATGCTTTTTACAGCTTTGTGGGCGGCAAGCACAATAACTTACCCAACTTTGCCCTTTATCACCATGTACTAGACAGTTTGTTTTCTCCACCAGCCAGCTTCAAAACCCCATCACTTTTGCCGCAGTAGCGCACCCACTATGAAACGGTTAAAATTCACCTTTTGCAACGCTTTATTGCTTCGGCTGCTGCCATTGTTGTTTTGTGGCAGTGTTACGCTGGCGCAGGAAGTTGTTTTGCCCGCCGCGCCTACCGATACGTTAGTGCGGCCCACCCTGGTGCCCAACCTGCAAAGCATCAGCGATATCGACATTCCCATTCGCATCAACCTAAAACCCATTTACACTTGGGCCAACAGTTTTGTCGATACCCTTTACACCTCGCCCAATTATCCTAACGATTGGGTGCTCGATGGCTGTGGAACCCGATACCAGTACCGTTTTGTACGTGGGCCCTTTGCTTTTAGGGCCATCAACAATGTGCTGTACGTATCGTTTAGCGGCTTTTACGGCGTGCGGGGCAGCACCCGCCTGTGTACCGACATAGGCAATACGCCATGGACGCCCGCCTGCACCTGCGGCTTTGGCACCGAAAAACCGCGCCGCATCGATGCCGGTTTTGCCATTCAGTTTCAGCTAAAGCCCGACTATACGCTGGGCGTAACCGTAAACAGTGTAAACCCTGTGCCCGTTGACAAATGCACGGTGTGCTTTTTTGGGAAAGACATTACCCAAATTATAGCTACCCAGCTCAAAAACGAGTTGGGTGCCAGTATTGCCGCCATGCAAAAACAGTTGCAAACCTTTAGTCTAAAACCTTACCTGCAAACCGTGTGGGATACACTGCAAGCACCGTATCGCATGCCCGGCTTTGGCTTTTTAAGCACCCAGCCCCAGCAGTTGCGCATTAGCCAAGCCGAACTGCTGCGCGACAGCATGTTCTTTAGCCTGGGTATTACCGCCCGCCCCGAGTTAAAAACACTGCCCGAAAACCTACGCCGCCCATTGCCCCCCATCACCGATTTTAAGCAGCGCAGTGGCTTTAAAATTTTTATAGCCCAGCAGCTGCCTTACGACAGTTTAGATGCCGTGGTAAACGCCCAGTTGGCGGGTAAGGAGTTTGCGTTGGGAAAGGGTGTTTTTAAAAAAACGGTTCGCATAGACAGCATTAATTTGCTGGGGGGCAGCGGAAAAATATACGTGAAAGTATTTGTAAGCAAAGCCGCTAGGGGTGTGTTTTACTTAGAGGGCAAGCCCATGTGGGATGCCGCAAAACAAGAGTTTTGGCTCGATAGTCTCGATTACCAAATCACCACCAAGCAGCTGCTTATTCGCACCGCCAGCAATTTGCTCGATGGTACCATTGCCACCAAACTAAAAGCCTATACCCGGTTTAATTTGGCCGATAGAGTAAAAGCCCTAAACAGCAGTTTGGTGGCACAAATGAACCGGTCGGTTTATGCGGGCATTACCAGTAGGGGGTACTTGGCCAGGTTGTATGTAGATCAAATAGTGGCCAGCAACACGGGCGTGCTGGTGGCCGGTGGCGCCGAAGGCAAGCTGTGGCTGAATGTGGATGCCGCTGCGTTGTTGCCCAAGAAATAACACGTTTTTACCCATTTAAATAGAAACTTATGCGGATTAGAGTTTCCTGTTACGCTGTTGGCTTTTCTACACATCAAAAAAGGGCAAATTGCAGGGCACCGTGCTTGGATACACCGCAGCTATGCGCTTACACTGTCTGCGCTTACGCTTCGCTTTTGGAAGTGGGTGCTGGTGGCTTTGTTTCACCCGCGCCCCATGGATGTATATGTGGTAGTGGCCTGGCTAGGGTGGGTGCTTAACGTGGTGGTGGTAGAACTCTTGCTGTGGAAAAGACCGTTGCCTGCTGCTACCACGTATTTGCGCAGGCCGGTACAGCGTTGATAAGGGTCAAAGGCACTGCCAAACAGGCTAGCGGGCAAGCAGGTTGCGTTTGGGCCGCCATGCGACAAAGTTTCGCCAACTTAGGCTAATTTGATAACCTGCCCTGTCATAAAACCGGCCACTTAAAATCATCAAGTTTTGTGGTTTTATGGAATAAATTGGATGACGGTTTTAGCCCCCAGCAGCCTTACTAGCCATTTGTTTGCACCAAGCCGCACGGTGTGGCTGCACTACTTGGCATGGCCCAAATAACCGGGAAGCCAAGCTTTTGAGACTATAAAACTCCGGTTTAGCGGATATTCAATTGTTTCTTTTACAAGTATGTTCAACGCATTGCACCAATTAATGAAAATAATAGTACGCTAGTTTTTTTTGACAAAAGGTTGCGTATTTTGCGCAGCAGTAGATGGAGAATGTCTTGCTTGAGGAGCTGTCCCGAAAACGAATTTTTTATAAAATCAATGCATAACATGAAAAACATAGTAATCTTTCTTGCAGGCAGTATTTTTTGTTCGCTGTTAGCTACCCGGACCATGGCTCAGCAAAAATGGCTGCAAATGGCCGATACCAGCTCCAATTTTAACCTTATAAAGAATGCATTTTTAAAAGAAAACAAAAGCAAACTCAGGAAGTATTATCAAGAGCTGCGCAAGAGTGACAAAACTTATTTCGACGAAACTTATCAAGCCGAGCATGAATCGGAGGAGTTTAAAGACATTACCCATTTTTTTAGAGTTGCCGAATGGTTAGAGCCAAGAGTAAGTGAAACCAACGGCGATATTGATGCGGTTGTTGCTGCCGACTATAAGGCTAGAATAAAAAAAATGGGGCAACTTGAGCAACTTACAGCTTCCAACTGGACTGTGGTAGGTCCAGTTGTTAGGGGAAATATGTTTGCCAATGGCAGGGTTAACAGTATTAAGGTAGATCCTAACAATACCTCCACGCTCTATGCAGGTACACCTGCTGGCCAATTATGGAAATCAACCAACAATGGCGGCACGTGGTCGGTTATTTCTAGCGGCATACCAGCAGCCGGGGTAACAACCATAGCCATAGATCCAACCAACAGTAACATTATTTATGCTGTAACTGGCGATGCTGACCGATCTTTCGGCCAACCGTCCTCAAGAGGGCTCTATAAATCTACCGATGGAGGAACCACTTGGGCTGTCACAGGTTTGGCCACCACCATTAGTGCTGGAATCATATACACCGATATCATTATTCACCCAACCACACCCTCCATAGTAATGGTATCTGGTACCAACGGTATTTGGCGGTCGGTTAATGGAGGTACCAGTTTTACAAGGGTAGAAAACAATGCATCTATTCGCGAATTGGTTTTTAACCCGCTAAGGCCAGCCACCATATTTGCGGCATCTAAAACTGGCGGTAAATTGTTACGATCTTACGATGCCGGTGTAACGTGGACGCAACTCACAAGTGGCCTTCCTGCCAGTTCAGTTTCGCCCAGATTTTCCATAGATATATCGCCGGTAGATACCAATTACGTTTATTTAATGGCAACCAATAACGCCCATGGTATGGAAGGCTTTTACCGATCGGTTAATGCTGGCAATGATTTTGTAAAAATGGCTTCTACTCCTAATATTCCAGACGAACAAGGTTGGTACAACCTTGCCGTTGTAGCCGACCCCACAATTCGCGACTTAGTTTATGCTGGTGGAATTTTTGTTTACAGGTCCACCAATGGCGGTGCTACATTCACAGACATTGGCTGTGGACATGTGGATGTGCACGATTTAAATTTTAATGGCAATACGCTTTTGGTGGCATCTGATGGGGGTGTTTACCGATATTCAGGTACAGATAAAAATTGGACTAATATGTCATCCAATCTGTCTATTGCTCAACCTTATGGTATTGGACTTTCCACCACCAACGCAAATCTTATGATTAGTGGCCACCAAGATGCTGGCACAAACCTAACAACCGATGGCATTACTTGGAGGCCTGTGTCGGGTGGCGATGGTATGATTTCTTTTATTGACCGAACAAACAACGCCAGGATGTATTGCACGTTCCAAAATGGCGTATTGCGCCGTTCTACAAACAGTGGAACTAATTTTACGACCATAAAAACAGTGGCTGGTGGATTTTGGGTAACACCTTTTATACAAGATCCGATAGATGCAAATACGCTATACACCGGTGGCGATGTGGTTGAAAAAAGTATAGATGGTGGTACCACATGGACAACTATTAGCCCTGCTAATGGCCAAGTGCGGTGGATAGATGTGTGCACCACTAATAACCAGATTATTTATTACGTAACCAACACTGCTACTTATAAAACTACAGATGGTGGTGCCAACTGGACCAATGTTACTGGTACTGTGCCAGCTACTACACGGCTTAGTGTACACATAGATGTAAACGACCCCAACACGGTGTATGTAACCCTTGCATCCACGGGTACAAATCAAGTATTTAGAACAGCCGATGCCGGGGCCACCTGGACTAATATAAGTGCGGGGCTACCACCGGTAGCAGCCACAACCATTGTTACCCAACGAGGCATTTTGGGCGTAGCCTATTGCGGTACCGATATTGGCGTTTATTACAGAGACCCTGCATTGAATGCAAGCTGGCAACCTTACAGCAACAATCTGCCCGTGGTGCCCATTAGAGATTTGGAGATTAACTATAGCAATAATAGAATTAGAGCCGCCACTTTTGGCCGCAGTGTTTGGGAATCAAGCCTTAGCCAAGTGTTGCCGGTTAATCTTAAAGCTTTTAGTGGTGTAGCAGGCAGCCTTGGCATATACTTAACCTGGCAAACAGTCACCGAAACGGGGTTCGATCGTTTTGAAATTGAGCGTAGCTTAGAAGGTAGCAATTGGGGTAAAATAGCTACTGAGGCCGCCAAAGGTAGTAATGCCAGCTATGAGGTCACTGACGAAAATCCAGCCAATGGAGTCAATTATTATCGGCTAAAAATGATGGATAAAGATGGCAAATACACCTACTCTAAAATTGTAAATGTTAAATGGAATAAAGGCAATGCTAAGCCATTGGCTATATATCCCAACCCAGCGAAAGACAAAGTTTTTTTAGCGGGAAATGAGCTGGTAGCAGATGACGTAACCGCTCGCATTGTGGATATGAGCGGAAAAGTAGTGATGATTACTACAGTAAAAAATCTGCGCAATGGCTTGCAGATCACCAATCTACCCAAGGGTACTTATTTTCTTGAAATTGCAGATGCCACAGCCAAAAAATCATTGCAATTCATTGTAGAGCATTGAGTTAAACAAATCTTATTCAATAGCTAAATCCTCTAATTGGGGCGTTGTAGCACCGTTGGATATGGTGTTTTGAGCCATCAAAACAGGTGTGTGCCGATGGACAATTGTTTTATGCCTCCACAGGGCTGTGCACTTGAATGAGGAGATGATAAAAGCGAAATAGAAATGCTGCTTTGTAAACATGCTTGGCCTCATATGCGTGGTGAGGCTCTTGTCCTTTCCATCAATTTAACGCGTAGAAATTATGCGTCAAACTACACCTGAGTTGTAATTAATTTTAAGCCATCTCATTTCCGCTTCATCATAAAACCATCACCGTCGCTCAATTGCCATCCCGGCATCCTTGGCCACCGAAAACGTTACTACTCATCCTGCCAAAAAGCCAATGGGCTATTAACAATTTCAGCATTTATTTGGCACGCAGGGTTGGTGTCAGGCAGCCGATGGAATGCGCTTATTTTCGATCAATGTCCAGGATTTCGCCTTTGTTCAACATGTCTTTCAATTCGGCTTTTGAAAATCCATAGGTATCGCTTGAATAGTCTTTCTTCTTTAAGTCGTTCAAGCCACTTATTTTGTTTACTTCGTAATTGCTGGGTTGAATAAACACTGAGTCTCCCTCAACTTCTTCCACTTTATAGAGCGTGTATTGATTGCCTTTTGTTTTTACCTCAAAAATGTCGCCCGATTTTGGGGTTAAAATGAGTTGCGCATTTTTTGCGTCTTTCTGGTTTTCGCTTATCACCAGCATGGTAATTAGAGCTGCCAGCAAGGCCAATCCCGAAAACATCCAAATTGGTGTTTTGGTCTGTGCTTTAAGGCTTTCGTACGAGGCTGTTAAATTGGCCGGCATTTCTTTTGGTGTCAATACCTGCTTGCAATGGTCGCATTCGCTCAATCCAGTCTTACCCATCGGGAAAAATGGTATCCAAAACACATGGGCATATTTTTGAAATACGTGCATGTAAATACTGTTCTGAGTGCCGCAGTTTTGACATTTGTCAGTCACAAGTTCTTTTGCCAGTAATTTCTGTTTGATGCCGTAAATGATCATAGCAATTCGATTTTGCTTAGTGTTTTGTATAAATGGGATACCTGTGCACGGTTGAAATGAAGTGCTAAACCACAAAAGCCCGTGTAAGCTTTTGTGGTTTTTTTACTGTCAAAACGCTTTGCCTCAATTCCTCTTTCCGCCCAGTTCTACGTCTTTTTGCATTTCGGTAATGTCAACGGTTTGGCCACTGTAGTCGCCCAGTAGGTGGGCGCTAAAAAAGTCGGCCATTTTCCAGAAAAAATATTCTACAAAATCGCCATAGCCGTGGCGTTGGCCGGGCACCAATACGTATTCAAAGCGTTTGCCCGCTTTCATAAGGGCATTGGCCACTCTAATGCTATTGCCAGGGTGCACATTATTGTCAATTTCGCCGTGGCTCAGCATTAAGTGTCCTTTCAAGTTTTTTGCCAGATCTTGGTTTTTGTCAATATCGTACACAAAGCTGGTGTCGCCTTTTTCGCTAATGGTTTCTTTTACGCCATCGTGCTTTTCGCTCCACCAGCGGTTGTAGATGTTGTTTTCGTGGTTGCCAGAAGAAGAAACGGCCACTTTGAAAAAATCGGGATACACCAACATCGCGGCA
>RDXD01000292.1 GCA_004292575.1 Bacteroidota bacterium | reverse complement strand
CCGTTTGGCAGAGCAGCTTGGCGTGAAGATTCATACAAATACGAGCATTGAAAAAATATTGCACCAAAACAAGCGTGTATGCGGTGTGCAGGTGCTTGGCGAAAAAATAACGGCAGACTATGTTTTGTGTAATGCCGATGTCGTCGAGGCGCATAATTACTTGATTGACGGCTTACCGAAGCGGCAAAAAAAACTCAACGCGCTCGAACCCTCGCTCTCAGGAATGCTCTTTCTTTGGGGAATGAAGCGCGAACACAAGAATTTGCTGCATCACAACATTTTTTTTTCCGAGAATTATGCAGAAGAATTTCGGCAAATTTTCGACCAAAAAATCGCTCCCAGCGACCCAACGGTCTATGTTTCTATTTCCTCAAAAAGCGATGCCCAGCACGCTCCTGAGGGCGGTGAAAACTGGTTTGTCCTGCTGAATATGCCCTACATCAATGGTCAAAACTGGGAAGCCGAGAAAGAACGAATGCGCAGCGCAGTGCTGAAGCGGCTTTTGAAGGCGGGTATTGATGCGGAAAGTGCGATTGATACAGAAATGGTACTGTCGCCAGAGGATTTTTATGATTTGTACCGTAGCAACAAAGGCAGCATTTACGGTATTTCCTCAAACTCCCAGATGGCAGCATTTATGCGCCCTCCAAACCGTTCCCGCGAACTCAAAGGCTTGTATTTTTGTGGTGGTTCGTCGCATCCGGGCGGCGGTGTGCCGCTTGCAGCCTTGTCTGGCAAGATGGCGGCGGAACTTATTCAGGAAGATTTTTCTGGATAATTATCAATATCGTCTTCTTTTCCACAGAGTTGTACACTTTTCCACACAGAAATTTGCACGAAAATCCATACAAAACTCTACGGTAGTGGTTCAAGTCTACATGATAAAATCTATTTCTTACTGCACGAAAGATTGTAGGCGACAATAAACATTTCGGTAACAATCTGATGCCAACTATCGCACTTTGAAAAGGAGAGTGTTTCTCGCACATACCGAGCATTGCGTTGACGTAAGGTATTCTTCCATCGCTCCATATGCGCAGTTTCTCCCGTCTCTTTGCCGACCGAGCGATGCGTTTCCTGGTCGAAGATTTTTTCATATGCCGCCCAGAAATCGCTAAAGGTGTGGCATTGACGATAGGTCTGTGGTATCAACGACCATAATTTCTGACACGTTTCGGCACTACGGTCGCCCACAACGGCAGCGACAATCTGGCGTGTTCTTTGGCACAGTGCCGTCCAGAACCACCGTTTGTTGCTTCGGCGATACACAAACGACCACACCTCATCAAGGTCGAGAACATCATCGGCCTGAGCTGGAAGCAAGGTCTCAGCTATGCTTGGTGCGAAGGCAGCTTTTTTTTTATCCAGGATGACAGCCTAGTGCGTGCAACACCCGTTGCTCGTGCGACACCGCGCATACTGCTTCGTTCCTGATAGAGACGGAGGACTTCTTCTTGGCGTTCTGGCGTATGCGCATATGGTGTTGGATGCAAAACACGGCAGGTACCACACTCTTTACACAAATATTGTTGCTTGCCGTAGCGATTGCGTCCATTGCGAACAATATTCTGGCTACGGCATTTGGACATGAGTTTCCGTAATCATGGTGGTGAGGTGAACAATCGTCAGTATTATTTTTCTCCAAATTTACACAAAATCATGTAGATTTAAACCACTACCGCCTTTCATCAACATTGTTTCGTAGCCTTTGCGCTCGGAAAGTTCTTCTTGTAGCTGTGGGTTGAAACGCAGCATCAAATCCTCGCCACGTACGCAAACACAGGTCTTTCCGTTCACCATAAAGTTGAGAACGGCAAACATTTCTTTTTCTTCAACATCAATGTTTGGTACTTCGGCAAGAAATTCCCGAACTCGGTTTACAAGATTAATGTTGTAGTTCATAATTGCAGATTATTTTCGTGAATGAAGCCCGACAGTATTGCCCTCGCTATCAATGAAAATTGACACGTACCCAAATTCGCCAATGTGCATTTTAGGCTGCACAACTGTACCGCCTGCTT
>RDXD01000527.1 GCA_004292575.1 Bacteroidota bacterium | reverse complement strand
AGCTGGCGGCAAGGTTGTAGTCTCCGCGCCGGGCCAGTGTATCCAGCAACCGGTCGTACAGCGGCAGGCTATCGGGGTGTTGGGCAATGGCGTTTTCTAGCCGCATCAATTGCGCATCGGCCATTGCTAGCTTCTGTGCTTTGGCGGTAGTAGGCTGTGCAGGTTGGGTGCTGGTGTTACAGGTGGTCTGAACCAAGGCGCAGGCTATGACAGCCGCAAAAAATACAAACTTCAACATATGTGCAAAAGTATGCACCCAGCCCTTTGCCTGTGTGGCATACCCTACATTGAGCAGCATACAATTTTTAGCCTGCTTGCATTGATGCAGTTGCTAACTTGCAGCGCTTTTTACATTTTTATGGTGGACCTTTCTTTATTTGATGAGAACCAGGTAGGCAATCCCAACAACAATATTTTTGGTTTGCCATTTTCGGAAGAAGATGCGGCGCTGGTGCTGGTGCCGGTGCCATGGGAAGTAACCGTAAGCTATGGTGCAGGCACAGCTCGTGCGGCCGAACACATTTTTAAGGCCAGCTTACAGGTAGATTTGTACGATTTAGACTACCCAGACAATTGGCGGCAGGGCATTTACATGCGGGCACCCGAAAAAAAAATCATGTTGAAAAGCGATTTTTTGCGCAAAGAGGCAGAATTGTACATCGACTTTATTAGCAAGGGCGAAGATTTGACGGCCAATAAGTTTATGTGCAAGAGCCTGAAAGATGTAAACGAAGGCGGCCGCCTGCTGAACCAATGGGTATTTGAGCAAACAAAAGAGCTGATGAATGCCGGTAAGCTGGTGGGCCTTGTTGGTGGCGACCACAGCACGGCATTGGGTTATTGGAAGGCCATTGCGGAAAAACACGGCAAGTTTGGAATACTGCAAATAGATGCTCACGCCGATTTGAGGCCGGCGTACCAAAAGTTTACTTACAGCCACGCCAGCGTTACATACAATGGCCTAAACGAAATACCAGAACTGGAACGCGTGGTGCAGCTGGGCGTTCGCGACCTTAGCCATGGGGAGTGGGACTACATCTGCAATAGCAACTTTAGAGTGGTTACCTACTTCGACCGCGAAATAAGAAACCGACTTTATGAAGGGGATACTTGGAGAGCCATTTGCCATGAACTTATAGAAAAATTGCCAGAAAAAGTTTATGTCAGCTTTGATATTGATGGGCTTGACCCGAAGTTGTGCCCAAACACCGGCACCCCTGTGCAGGGTGGTTTAGAAGCCGATCAGGTAAACTATCTGCTAAGAAAGATAAAGCAAAGTGGGCGCCAAATACTGGGTTTTGACTTGGTAGAGGTGGGGCTTGGCGAAAACAATTGGGATGCCAACGTAGGTGCCCGTGAGCTCTGGAAGCTCTGTAACATTTTGCTCGATTAGATAGCCCCCAGATGCCATTTCTTAAACATCGAGTGGCCAAACGCTATTCGAACCCATTCTTTATGGTCGCTATGTTTTAACCCATCTATTGCGTTTTACTTTGACTTACGATTTTGTGATATCGCTGAAAAGACCCAACTACAGGGGTATCAACACCGTAAGTGTGCTGCTGGTGATTATTTTTTTGCTCACGTACTGCTTTTATTTAGCCGAGCTGGGCTATTTCCTTACCCGCTGGTGGCTGCTGGCCATTCCATTTTTAGTGGTGGGTTTGCTGCTATATGGCTTTTTTAACAGAAAGCGCGCCGATTTTTTAGTGCACCATCGCCTAGAGCTCAACATAGCCGCCATGGGTTTTGTAGCCATGACCAGCATGCCAAACAACTATTTGTGGGCCGTGCTGTATGCGCTGGTAGGTGTGGCCGAGCGGCTGGTGAAGCGTCCCAATGAGATTTATTTTTCAAAAGAGGAAATTGTACGTAACACACTGTGGAGAAAAACTTATCAGTGGTTTGAGGTGGAGAACGTGGTGCTGCGAGACAATTTGTTTACCCTCGACTTGCGCAACAATCGCTTGATTCAAGGCCCCTTGGACCAGCCTACGGATGTCGATACCGAAGTTGAATTTAATGCATTTTGCAAAGCCCAATTGCACTTTACCGAAATGGGCGCTGGGTAGGCCATGCCACACCACACGGTTACGGTCTGCGTATGGGCCCCACGCTTTGGTGTTTTTTTTTAAACAAGCTGTGCAAGCATAATGTTAATGTAGGGTGTTGCGGGCGCTTTGTTCGGGCAGGCCCGGGTTAAACTAACATATTGGCGAGTAATTTACCGGTGCGCAAGCCTATTTTTGCAATCTCAATTTAAGAAAGAAAATTATGAAAAAGCTTCATATTCTGTTGTTGGTAGGTGTGGCTGTATCCATCGCCGTTATGATCAGTTTTACAGGCGACTTGTCCACGTACGATACCATTTCTTCGGCCAAGCAAAAGCCGGGCGAGTATGTACATCTTATTGCTAAGCTGGATAAAGAAAAGCCGGTGGATTACAACGCGGTCCAAAATCCCAACTATTGTGCATTTTCGGTTATAGATAGCCTAGGGGCTACGGTTAAGGTAATTAGCAACAAGCCCAAGCCTGCCGATTTGGAGCAAAGCGAGCGTTTGGTGCTAAAAGGGCGCATGGAATCGGATGGTTTTTACTGCGACGACATTTTGCTAAAATGCCCCAGCAAGTATAAAGATGATATGAAGGCGGCAGAAAAGCAACTTGAAGTAAAGGGCTAACGCCTGGTTAAGAGTGAGCAAATAGGGCGTTCAAGGTTTGCTTTTTGAATCAAGTGTGCTTCTTTTTTGGGTCTCCACACGTTTAACAAAATCTCATACGGGCAGCTTAACCACCTACTTTTGCCCAGCAATAGTCATCAAATTTTGCCCCTTTTCGTACCATGGATTATTTAGGAGAGTCGCTGCTGCCCGGACAGCTTGGTCATTTTTTAGCCATTCTTTCTTTTGTGGCGTCAATTGTTGCCACCATTGCTTTTTTCAACACGTCAAGGCTGGCTTCCGCTGCCTCGGCAAATGGCTGGCGCGCCATTGGCCGCTGGGCTTTTGCCGTAGAAACCGTGTGTGTGGTGGGCATGTTTATTGTGCTTTACTACATCATTTCTCACCACCTGTTTGAGTACAAGTATGCTTGGCAACACAGCAGCCGAGCCCTGCAATTTGAATACTTACTCAGTTGCTTTTGGGAGGGCCAGGAAGGTTCGTTTATGCTGTGGAGCTTTTGGCACTGCGTGCTGGGTTGGGCTATTATTTTTACGGCCAAAACATGGGCTGCACCGGTAATGGCCGTAATTAGCTTGGTGCAGTCGGCGCTTGCAAGCATGCTGCTGGGCTTGTACTTCTTTGGCCATAAAGTGGGTAGTAGTCCTTTTTCGCTGCTGCGCAACGAGGTAGAAGGCCCCATTTTTAGCCGCCCCGATTATTTGCAATTTGTAAAAGACGGCAATGGGCTCAATGCATTGCTGCAGAACTATTGGATGGTAATTCACCCACCCATTTTGTTTTTAGGCTTTGCAAGCACCGTAGTGCCATTTGCATTTGCCATTTCGGGTTTCTTAACCAAAAACCACAAGGGTTGGACCATACCGGCCCTGCCATGGGCCTTGTTTTCGGTGGCGGTGCTGGGTACTGGCATCATGATGGGCGCTGCTTGGGCTTACGAAAGCCTGACTTTTGGAGGCTACTGGGCTTGGGATCCGGTTGAAAACGCCA
Source organism: Bacteroidota bacterium (assembly GCA_004292575.1). GTDB lineage: Bacteria > Bacteroidota > Bacteroidia > Chitinophagales > Chitinophagaceae > Phnomibacter. The sequence goes on along the minus strand of RDXD01000527.1, from coordinate 4,490 downwards.
GTTTGGTTCCCTGGCTTATTCTGGTGAGTGGTTTTCATACCAACCTCATCTTCAAAAACAGTGGTTACAGCCTCAAGGCCACCTACCTCTTTTATGTGTTGGGCTTCATATTTATTTTGTACTCCACGTTTTTAACCCGAAGCGGCATTTTGGGCGATACCAGCGTGCATGCGTTTACCGATTTGGGCATGAACGTGCAGCTCTTTTTGTTCTTAAATGCGTTCATTTGGCTTACACCATTGGTAATGGCAAAGCAAGCCAAAGACCGATGGCTGGTGCTTGCAGCGTTTGTAACCACCAATGTGCTGGCGTTGCAGTGGCCCACTTTTGGGCTCATTTCCGCCCTTGTAGGTTTCGCCATCATGGGTGTTTTACTCAATCAGAACAAGGATATTCCACAAATTCATAAGGAGGAAAATCTTTACAGCCGGGAGTTTTGGATGTTTATTGGCTCGCTAATCTTCTTTTTGAGCGCCATGGTTATCATTGGCAAAACATCACTGCCGGTTTACAATAAAATGTTTAATCAAAAAGTGGCACCACCGGCCGATGTAGAGTTTAGCCACAATCAAATTCAAATTTGGGTGGCCATTATTGCCGGCATTCTTACCGCCGTTACCCAATATTTCAAATATAAGGACACGCCCAAAGCCCAGTTGCTACGCAAATTGTTGTGGCCCACTTTGGCGGCAGTAGCGGCCACTGCCTTGTTTGGGTGGCTGGTGGGTGTGGGTTTCGATGCTAAGGGGCCTGGCTTTAAGGCCGCCATTTATGTGGCCTTGTTTGCTGCATTTTATGCCATTATTGCCAATGCTGCCTATGTATGGATTGGTATAAATGGCAAGCTGAAGCTAAGCGGCCCGTCGGTAGCACACATTGGTTTTGGATTGGTACTGCTGGGCATTTTGGTGTCGTCGGCCAACAAAACAGTGCTTAGCATCAATACTACCGGCATTTCGCCTTTAAAGAAAAAAGATGCCAAAGACGTAAACAACGACCCCAACGAAAATACCACGCTTATAAAAGGGGTGCCTACCGATATGGGCATGTATATGGTTACCTATACTAAAGATACCATCAACCCCCGCGATAGAAAACGCTACTACGAAATCAACTTTGCCGAAAAAACGGGTAAAGCCAGTTTTAAGCTTTACCCCAACGTTATTGAAAACAACAAAGGTGGCGAGGGCCTTACACCCAACCCCGATAAAAAGCACTATTTGGGACGCGATGTGTTTAGTTATGTAACTTGGTTAAGCGACCCCGACGCCAAAAAGAAAGATACGGCCGGGTTTAGAAAGCAAATTGTTGCCATTGGCGATACCAATTTTTATGGCAATGGCATGTGGGTAATGAATTCTTTGCAAATGAACCCCGCCAACACAAAGTTTAAAATTGGGCCAAACGATACTTTTTTGGTGGCCGATATAACGGTTATTTCAAAAGATGGACGACTTTATGGTGCCAAGCCGGCATTTAAGATAACCGGAAATAACCTTGATGCGCTGCCCGACACCGTAATGAGCCAGAGCATGGTGCTTATGCTCTTAAGGCCAGTGGACCTAAAGAACAACAAGCTGGAGGTGGGAATAAAGGAAAGCACGGCTATTTTAGACTTTATCACACTTAAGGTATATGAGTTTCCGGGCATCAACATTTTGTGGCTGGGTATTATTATTACAGTCATCGGTATTTTAATGAGTGCTTGGCGGCGAGCAGTGCTTATGCAGCGAAAGGCACCGGTTCCGCGTCCTGCAGTATAGTATCTGGGTTTTATTTTTATACAATCAATGGGCAGGCTAATGACAGCGAGGCTGCTTTATTTAAACGTATGTATGTTGGTCACGCTGCAGGCTGTGGCGCAGCAGAGCTATGGCCCAAACGATACCATTGTGGTTTATGCCACTTACCATTTGCCCGATAGCACACTAATACCCACCTCGGCGCTTGAAAATGTGTACTGCTATGGTAAATATCCCGCAGCCATGCGGGAAAAAATGAAGGCTTGGTCGCGCCTGCGCAATGCCGTGTATGTAACCTATCCCTATGCCAAAGAGGCAGGGCGCACCATCAACGAAATAAACGCCAGTCTCAAAGGGGTAGAAAGCAAGGCGGTGCGGCGAACATTGATAAAGAGCCGCGAAAAAGAATTGAAGAAGAATTTTGCCGATAAACTCATGAACCTGAGCGTATATCAGGGCAAAGTGCTAATGAAGCTCATAAACCGCGAAACCGGGAACAACTGCTTTGAGTTGATAAAAGAATACAAGGGTGGCGTGAACGCCCAAGTGTGGCAAACGGTGGCTTTTTTGTTTGGCAGCAATCTTAAGCAACCTTACGACCCCCACGATGCCGATGCAGAGATAGAAAAATTTGTGAAAGAAGTAGAACTGCTTTATCGTGGATAACTGTTGTTTTTCTTACACAAAACTGCCCACCAATGCGCCAACGCTGTAAGTTTGACGAATGAAAACGGATGTTTTAGCCATTGCAGCCCACCCCGATGATGTTGAGTTAAGCTGTAGCGGCACACTCATGATGGAAAAGCGGCGCGGCAAAGTAGTGGGTATTATAGACCTTACGGCGGGCGAATTGGGTACACGCGGCACCGCCCATACCCGCAGTGCCGAGGCCGCCGAGGCACTCAGCATTATGGGACTCGACTTTAGGCAAAACCTCGGTCTGCCCGATGGCTTTTTCGAAAACAGCAGGCCATACCAACTACAGGTTATTCAGGCCATACGCCAGTACCGCCCCGAAATCATACTTACAAACGCTCCATCGGATAGGCACCCCGATCATGGACGCGCTGCTGCGCTGGTGCGAGACGCTGCCTTCTTAAGTGGATTGGTAAAAATAGAAACCCAACATCTCGAAGCAACGCAGGCACCCTGGCGACCCAAATATGTACTCCACTTCATACAAGACCGCTACATCCAACCACACATTGTTTACGATATTTCAGCGGTAATGGCCCAAAAGATAAGCGCCATAAAGGCTTTCAAAACCCAATTTGATACCAGCCCCGATGGCGAACCGCAAACCTATATCTCCACACCTGCTTTTCTACAAAGTGTTATTGATAGGGCGGCCATGCTGGGTAAAACCATTGGCGTGCCACATGCCGAGGGTTTTTTGAGCGAAAAAATGTTGGGTATCAACAGTTTTGATGCGTTGGTGCAAAATATAACGTAATGGATAGGCGAGGCAAGCGTACCTTTGACCATATTATAGGGTCGTTTGTTTGGTGCTGCGCCTGCAATTGTTGTGAAATATAACGTACAGGGTATTCTCCCCATTGATTGTAAAGAGCTTTGATGCTTTGAATTTAGCAGATTAAAAAAAATAATATTTTCTTATGGTTATCCCAAAGTTTCCCGCCGGCAAACCTTCATTTCATGTGGTTCTTAAAAATCGGGTCAATCAGTATTTTGAAGAAACCGGCAAAAACCTCACTGGCGATAGTAAAATCATCGTGAAAGCCCTGATACTTATTGCTGCCATGGTAGCACTTTATGTGCACGTGGTTTTCTTTACACCGGTTTGGTACTTGGCTGTGGTAGAGTGTGCTTTGCTCGGCCTAACCATTGCCTCCATTGGCTTTAACGTAATGCACGATGGCAGCCACGGCAGCTTTAGCAAATACCCTTGGATGAATTGGGTGGCGGCCATTACCCTAAACATTTTGGGGGGCAACGCATTTATGTGGAACATGAAGCACTGCGTTATTCACCATGCTTACACCAACGTGCATGATATAGACGATGACCTAAATGCCGGCGTGCTGTTGCGCCTAAGCGAGCACCAAAAGCGTTACAAGGTCCACTCCTTCCAACACTATTACGTGTGGTTTTTATACATGCAGCTGTATGTGTTCTGGATTTTTGTAAGCGATTACAAAAAGTACTTTCGCAAGCGCATTGGCGATATTCCGCTGAAAAAAATGACTACGCTGGATCATGTTATTTTTTGGAAGGGAAAATTGATTAATCTGGCCCTGTATGTGGTTTTACCAATCATCTTTACAGGCTGGCTCAACTGGTTGGTGGGCTTTCTTATTGTTACCCAATTGGGTGGCTTAGTGCTGAGTATAGTATTTCAACTGGCGCATACGGTGGAGCCCATGAGCTTTCCGCTGGCCAACAGTGTTTCTGGTAAAATGGAAGATGAGTGGGCGGTGCACCAGCTTAAAACCACCGCTAATTTTGCCACCCGCAACAAACTCATCAGCTGGCTTGTAGGCGGACTCAACTTTCAGGTAGAACACCATTTGTTTCCCAAGGTGTCTCATGTGCATTACCCGGCCATCAATCGCATTGTAAAACAAGCCTGTGCCGAGTATGGCATTCCGTACTACGAATTTCCTAAAATGCGGCATGCCGTAGTTAGCCATATTTCACATTTGCGGAAGTTAGGACAAGTTTAGCAGGCCTGTATTTCTCTTGTTGCGTCATTACCGCTGTCTTTGTGGCTCATTTCAATGCTTTAAT
>RDXD01000526.1 GCA_004292575.1 Bacteroidota bacterium | reverse complement strand
TGCTTGCGAGGGGCGATACCCCCTCGCTGGTAGATTGCGCCCTTTCAGGGCTAAATGCACGCTAAAACGAGCGTCAGACTGTAAAACGCTCGGCCTTAATCCTTCGACAGACTCAAGGCGGCACCTTGGCCTCGACCCTTCGACAGGCTCAGGGCGGCACCTTGGCCTCGACCCTTCGACAGGCTCAAGGCGGCGCCTTATCCTCGACCCTTCGACAGGCTCAGGGCGGCGCCTTGGCCTCGACCCTTCGACAGGTTCAGGGCGGCGCCTCGACCTCGACCTCATCCTCTTCCTCACCCTTCCCACACCACCATACCTTGCCTGCTAAACCAACTGGGGTAAAACTGCTGGTGAATTTTCTCCACCTCATTGCGTTTTATCTTCATGGTGGGTGTAATCAGTCCATTGGCAATGGTCCAGCTTTCCTGCATCACCACTATTTTTTCCACTTTCTCGTGGGCTTCCAGATGCATGTTTACCTGCACCAGCGTGGCACTTAGGCTGGCCACAATTTCGGCTTGGGTAAGCTGGCTGCTGGTGAGGGCCAGCGTAACCAGTGCCAGCGGCTGCGGAATGCCCATACCCACCACGCATACCTGCTCCACCAGGTTGTTGGCTGCCAGCGCCATTTCTATGGGCGATGGGGCCACGTACTTGCCTTTATCGGTCTTAAACTGGTCTTTACTGCGACCGGTAATAAATAGGTAGCCCTCATGGTTGTAAGCGGCCAAATCGCCGGTAAGCAGGTAGCCATCGCCATCAAACGAGGCTGCCGTAAGTACCGGGTCTTTATAGTACCCCATCATCAATCCGTTCGATTTTACGCACAGCTCGCCCACGGCGGTAAACTTTGTTTTTAGCCCCGGCAAGGGCTTGCCTACCGAGCCCAGGCAGCGGTTGCCGGGATATTCAAAGTGGCCATAAATGCAGTCCTCCGTCATGCCATAACCCTGTATAATAAGGATGCCTAGCTTTTGAAACCAAGCAATAATGGCGGGGCTAAGTGGGGCGGCACCGCTAAAAATATGGGTGGCGCGGCTAAGGCCCAGCTTGTGGGTAATTTTTTTGCGAATGATGCCATTGACAATGGGCACGCGGAGCAGTAGATCGAGTTTTTTCTGTGGCATTTTTAGCAATACGCCCTCTTGAAACTTGGCCCACAGGCGGGGAACAGCAAAAAAGAAGGTGGGCTGCACCGATTCTAAATCGGCGGCAAAACTGGTGAGGCTTTCGGAGAAAGCAATGGTGCCGCCGTTGCAAATGCCCACCATTTGGATGCCCACCCGCTCGGCAATGTGCGTAAGCGGCAAAAAACTAAACAGCTGTGGCCTGCGCCCCAGCCCCATGCCATTAATGAGGGCTTCCGTGCTGGCGGCAAAGGCCTGGCAACTGTGCATAACCCCCTTGGGCAAGCCTGTGGTGCCCGAGGTGTAAATGATGCTCATGCAATCGGCCGGTTGCCACGGGTGCACCTGCGCCAGCGGGGCGTGCTGCTGCACCAGGGCCTCCCATTGTTGCTGGCCGCGGGTGCCATAAGCGTCTATGCCAATTACGGGCATGTGCGGGGGAAAGCCCAATTGCTGCTCGGCATAATCGTCGAGTTTGCCACAAATAATAGCCTGGGCGCCACTGTGCTCTAAAATGGGCTTTATGCCGGCACTGCTTAGCGTGGGGTAAATGGGAATGGAAACGCAACCGGCCATCATAATGGCCACATCGGCCATGAGCCAATGGGCGCAATTTTTGCTGAGCAGGGCCACGTGGGTACCGGGCTGCAGACCCATGCCTTGCAGCGCAGCGGCCATGCTGCGGCACTGTTGGCCCGCTTGGGCCCAAGTAAAACTGTGCCAATGGCCCGCAATGGGCTGGCGCAAAAACACATCATTGGGGGCAGTGTTTTCCCAATGCAAAAAATTTTGTAGAGGCAATACAGGTTGCGACATGGCATGCAAATTAGGCCGACAAGATAGGGGAAAATATGCCAACTGTTACCCGCCGGCTGTGGAAAAATGGGGATAATGGTGGGGGATATTCTTGTAGGTTATAGACTTGGTGGAATTTAACAAAAAAAGATTCGCATCACTGTTGTAATGGTGTATTTGTAGCTACCTTGTACCATGTGTACTTAGGTCATTCAAAAAACCGTTATAGCATGAAAGTATGCGATGGTTGCCATACTCGAACTGTGGGTATCGGCAACAAGCAAAACACTATACTAAAACCCAACCCTAATTCCAAACCAAAATGGCGATGAATACTAAAACAGATGGCGTGTTACGCCTATTTGTACTGCTAACCAGCAAAAAGCGGCGAACCGTACAAGAGCTACAAGACACCTTGGCCGTTACGGAACGTACAATATATCGGTACATGGATACTTTGTTGAGAGCGGGATTTGCCATAGAAAAACAAAATGGCAGTTACGTTTTAGAGAACACACCTGCCAATCGTCAGCTCGCCTCGTTTATCCGGTTTAGCCAAGAAGAAGTATGGTTGATTAAGACCGCTATTGGAAACCTGCCGAACAAGAGCGAACTGCACCAGCAACTGCTGCGCAAACTAGAAACCATTTACGAAACCGCGCTTATCAATAATGCATCAAAGGCTGCAACGCTGGAAAAAGTTACGGCCGCCGTACAATATGCCATAGAACACACTCTGCGCCTTAAATTGCTGCAATACCGCTCGTCGAACAGTGGAAGCATCCGAGACCGATTGGTAGAGCCATTTTGCCTAGACGATAAATGCCAAAGCGTGTGGTGTTGCGATGCGGAAGACGGACACTGCAAGCAATTTAAGCTGAACCGGATGGCAGGGGCAGAAGTAACTGTGGAACGATTTAACCTAACCGAACGCCACATTGTGCCGCCCTGCGCTGATGTATTTGGCATGAGTGGCGAGAAAATGTTGGGCAGGGTAACGTTGCTTATGACGCTGCGGGCACGCAACCTGCTGACGGATGAATATGGGGTGTCGGCAGCCGACATTAAAGAATGCCATGGAAAGTATGAGGTAACATTGCCCATAGCAGCCCCTGAAGGCATCAACCGCTTTGTAAATGGCTTGTTGGAGGATATTGAAATTGTGGAAGGAAAAAAACTTTTACACACCCACAAGCACTGACTAAAATTGACAAACCAGGGGCATACATTTGGTATACCTAAGCAGCAAAAAACCTACCCGCATATCACAATCCTTTAAACCAGCACCAACACGCATGCGTTTTAAGCTTCACCTCATCGGCCAGCCTCGTCAACTGATACCGATTAACTATCAGTACCCGCTTTCGGCAGCCATTTATAAAATTATAGAACAGGCCGATGCCGCTTACAGTCTATTCTTACACGATGCTGGCCATGCTGTCGCAGGCAGTCAAAAAGCGTTCAAACTGTTTACATTTAGCAATTTGAGCATGCCTTGCAAGCGGGTAGACGACCGACTACAACTCGGCAACGGCGATGCAGAATTACAAATTGCGTTTCACATGCCCGCTACGGCCGAAAAGTTTGTGATTGGCATTTTTAAAGACCAGCGGCTCGAGATTAGCGATAAACATAGTAAAGCGGCTTCTACAGCGAACTAGGTAAAAATGTAGTTAACGTAAGGCGAGTTGATAAAAAAGATATTGTGAGTCGAAATAAATGTAAAAAAAATCAAATGTAAAAGTTTCAATTGCTTAGGCTTACCTATATTTGCAACCTAAATAGCATTATAAGGGTAGCTCAATGGATAGAGTCGCAATAGCTAAGTTGTGGGATGGAGGTTCGAATCCTCCCCCTTTTTTAAATTAAACTGTCCCGTAAATGGAATTGAAAAAAGCAATTGAATCTTTTACTATTAATCGGACCATTTGGAATACTTTAAACATTTAATGATTAAGTTATGAGAATTTTTATCAGTCTTACTTCAAATAATCAACTAGTACCCTTTAACTATCAGCAGTTCATAACAGGCGCCATACATAAATGGCTGGGAGAGAATATTTGGCACAACCAAACATCGTTATATTCATTTTCTTTATTAATTGGTGGGCAACAAAAGGGTAATAAGTTGCTATTTCCTCAATCAACTGGGTTTTTCTTTAGTGCATTTGATTCTAAAATGATTAAAGATTTAATAAGAGGAATTCAGGTTGACCCATATATAAATTTCGGATTAACCGTAAATGAAATTCAGGTTCGAGAAACACCTGTTTTTGGAAATAAGCATGTATTTCTTGTCCAAAGCCCCGTATTAGTAAAAAGAAAAATTGATGGTAGAGAGGTCCATTTTACTTATGATCAAACAGAAACAGATATTCTATTAACCGAAACATTAGGGACCAAATTAGAAAAAGCCGGTTTGTCGAAGGATGGGATAAATGTACGATTTGATAAAGGCTATATTGGTGCTAAAACAAAAGTGATTTATTACAATAATATTGGAAACAAAGCAAATATATGCCCAATTATTATAGAAGGAAGCCAAGAACAACTTGAATTTGCCTGGAATGTGGGGGTTGGAAATAGCACTGGAATAGGATTTGGAATGTTAAAATAGAAATACAATGGAAAATTACTATGTTGTAAAATATTCTGGCCCATTTGGCTTTATCAAGCCTTGGGCGGCCGTAAGGGATGAACTTACCTTCTCGCAATTGTACCTAAGTGGCTCTATTATAAAGGGTATGAGTCAAAAATTATTTGGGCTTGATGAAATGAATAAAATTCTACGACACAGGCTGAGTTATACTCAGTTAGTTGAAACCCAAGAGCGAACTTTACCCAAACTCGTCAAAACAACTAAAGCTGGTGGTATCCTTAAGCGGCAGATTATGCTAAACCCAGAGCTAAACCTTGCCTTTGGCAGTATGGAAGATGCATCCATAGCGGCAGCACAGCACTTGTGTCTTTGTCGCAACGAGGATATTGTTTGGCCATCTAGCCCAATGGCAATGTCGGAGGAAAGTTTTGACACCCTACCGGGATTTGAGTATTTCCCAAAGGGAGAACTGGAAGGAGGCATTTTCCACGGATGGGACCGCACCAGTAGAGACGAAGCCGGCTACCATAAGAAACAGTATGGCACCATTAGCCGTATAGGCGAGCCCATGCGCTTAGGCGAAAATTTCATAACAGGAAAAAAGGATGAGGAAATCGCTTAGTTATGCTGTACGCTAAATCAAAACCACCCGTCTTGCTCAAAAGCCATCTAATTCATGTGGCCAGCCTTTGCCGTACATTGGCGAATGGATTTGGGTTTGATCCAAATCTGGCCTATAAAGCAGGTATTCTACACGATATAGGCAAGGCTCATCCTGCGTTTCAAACAAGGATTAGCTATACTATATCCCAACCCGCTTCAACGCGACCTTACGAAGCGCTTGGAATCTGGCGGATTTTGCCATTCAGGCATGAGATAGCGAGTTTGTTTTTTCTCAATCTGTTTGAAGCAAGTGAGCACAATATGTTGGTAGAAATGGTAGTGGGTCACCATAAACCTATTGATGCAAAAAATGGTAAAGGTCTCCTTGGTTTGTTGGATGAATACGGCGATGAATTCGTATTTCATCATTATCTAAAAGATTTTGAAAGGTGGAAAAATCCAGCATTGGATATCATGGCCGATTTGTGCGAAAGGTCTGGAGATTTATTGTCTGAACAAGATGCTCAAGCAGGCCTCGAATATGCCATAAACTTATGCCGTCAATGGATAGTACAACGCCGCCTAAGTGAACTGCGTGGGCTCATGATAGCTGCAGACCATATGGCTTCGGCATTAGAACAGAGTACAATAGCCTTCAATATACCCCCATTGTTTGGACAACCTGATTTGAAGCGTTTTGAACGAAGTTCGGATCGTTTTCCACTGTCTCTGAGGCCGTCCGACAGCCCTAAGCCCCATACTTTGGTAGTGGCCCCAACAGGAGCAGGCAAAACTGATTATCTCATGCGGCGCTGTAAGGGCAGGGTATTTTATACATTACCTTTTCAAGCTAGTATAGATGCCATGTACAGGCGTTTCGCCAAAGGCGATCCGGAGCGAAATGTTCCCCCGATGGTTCCTGAAGGTGATGATATTCGTATATACCGCCTCCACGGTGCCAGCAGAATGCAGAATGACGACGAAGACAATGAACTACATACTTTGTTACAGCCATTTGTAGGAGCGAGTATAAAAATCCTCACGCCTTATCAACTTGTTGCCGTGGCACTAGCTGCACCTGGATTTGAAGCGCTTGCCCTTGATTTAAAAGGCCAAGACGTAATACTTGATGAAATACATACTTATCAGGATGTAGGACAAGCGTTAGTACATGGATTAGTGCGTGGATTGGTGCAATTGGGATGTCGAGTGCATATTGGCACGGCTACAGTTCCAACAAAGCTTTATGAGGCCTTACTGAAGCTGCTAGGCGGAAAGGAAAATACGCTTGAAGTTACACTGTCCCCAGATGAGCTCTCAACTTACACGAGGCATCGCATTTGGCAGCACCCTGCCGTTACAGACGTTAATACTTTAGTTAGGAAGGCTTTTGAAGAAAAAGCCGACGCCAAGGTTCTACTGGTTGCCAATACCGTAGCCCAAGCGCAGCTATGGGCAAAGCAAATCCGAGAAGACCCTGAGTTTACTCACTTAGACAATTTTGAGCAGTTTGTTTTACTACACTCTCGCTTTAAGCGTAAAGATAGGAATGAGCGGGAAGAGCGTTTGCAAAAAGTACTTGAGCCAGGCTCGCTACCCTGCATTTGTATTTCCACACAGGTAGTTGAAGTAAGCCTTGACATCAGCTTTGATGTGATGATTACCCAAGTGGCCCCTGTTGATGGACTGGTGCAGCGAATGGGTAGGGTTAACCGACGCCGGGAGCGGCAAAGCGGGTTAGCTGATGTACATGTTTTGGGTGTACCTACACAGTGTCTGCCATACAAAAAGGAATTATTGCAAGCCACGCTGGATGCATTGCCCGACAAAGGAAGTCAATTAGAGGCAACTCGTCTGCAGTCCATAATTGATAAAGTTTATCCAGTATTTAATCCGACGGCTATCGAAGCCAATCTGGCATGGAGTGCAGATGGAACATTTACCCAGAGAGCACTTTGCAACGGTTCTCTGAATCTGATGCAATTGTTAGAAATAGACACAGTTTCAGCCATTCTTATGCAGGACTTTGGAGAGTACTTGGAGGCCAACAATTTTATGGCTCGCCGAATGCTGGAGATACCGGTTCCGGCATCGGCACGATTTAGAAAGCTGGCTCGACGTACAGTTGGGACAGACGAAATTTACCTTGTAGACCAGTCGCCAGAAGATTATGAACATTATGGCCTCCGCCTCAGCAATACCATTGACACACAAGACAGCAATATACTCTAACAACTATGTACAACCTTGAAATTGGCCGAAAACTGCTGGAAGTTTTTAATGAAGGAAAAACTCAACCGCTTAACGCTAAGGATTTTTTCGACCAAGTGATGTTTCCAGTTTTTTTTGACACAGAAATAGACTCTCTCCATCTCATGACTGGAGGTAATAGTGCTTTTGGTCAACCTGCCTATGCAAAAAAGGAGCGCGGCTCTCAGAGTCTTGGCCGGCTACGAAGAGAAATTTTTCGCAATGATGTGAGCAAAGTATTGAGTGGCGAAAGAAATATAGGCTATTCTACCCTGATAGGGTTTTCGGCTGATGACCTTGATGGCACAACTACAGGGCAGGTATCCCATTTGAGACCATCAATCGGCGAAAACGAAATTTACTACACTTGGATTGGGGCAGCATGCGGAATTGGTATTGCTGGCGGAATTAACATACTAATTGACAGCCAACAATTGTTGAATTACCTCTTACAAGGCTGGTTCTATTACCGTCGTTTTCTTACCGAGAACACCAATTTTAAAGGGAGACAAGTCGAGACCTGGAATGGACTTTGGGTTGTGTATGGATTTGGAGCGACTGATCCCGATGAAAGCTATCGCCGAGTATTAGACAAGTTACCTGAGCACCAAGGCATAACGGCGAAAAAAGAAAGCAACCTTTCTGAGCGGCCAGATTGGTTTCAGATGTTTCTAGGCTTCGTACAAAGTAAACATTTACCTTACGGCTTGAATGCTTACGCGTACAAGCACGGCCAAATGAACACAACCTTGGGCTTCCTGCGCTTAGAAATGGAGCCCATCAAAACCCTCACGGAAATTTTTTCACGACTTTTG
>RDXD01000368.1 GCA_004292575.1 Bacteroidota bacterium | reverse complement strand
ATGAATTTATTGGGCGTTTAGCAACAGCAGTAATTGGCATTAGAGATGGTAAACAAATTAGCTACGATGATTTTTGCATAGTAAAAATTCCAAATCCATCATTCGAAGAACAAACCGCCATAGCCCAGGTGCTTGAAGCGGCAGATAAAGAAATTAGCCTGCTCAAAGCCAAAGCAGAGAAGTTGAGGGAGCGGAAAAAGGGGTTGATGCAGCAGTTGTTGACTGGTAAAGTGAGACTTAAAATTAATTAACATGAAAGTATTAGGAATTAGAAATTCGCCAACAAAAATCAGGTTCAGCATTATCGAAGGAGATGCAACTACTTATGTTTTCATCAATCATAATGGTGAAAACAAAATTGATATGCCCAAATCACTAAAAACTGAAGCGGAAATTTTCCAATGGGTGAAAAGTGAGTTTAAAAGAATTTTTGATAAATACGGTCCATTCGACCACATGGCAATCAAGCAAAATGAGAATGTACCAACTAGATACAGCAGCGTTAGGCCTGTTATGTTTTTAGACTGTTTGGCAACTATGGTTGCTATTGAAAACAACACACCTTTTTCATCCCACATTTATACATCCATTGGTACAAAAAGTAAAGAGGTGGTTTCATTCGTGGAATCTAAAGTCACCAAGTCAACTACAAACTGGGATTCGCAAATGGCAGATGCTATTGCAGCCGCAATTAAAAATTTAAAGTAATGAGTTTTAACCCTGGAGATAACATTTACAAATTTACCTTAATCAAAAAGTTAGGAGGCAACTTTGGCGAGGTATGGCATGCGTTGGATAATTCCATTAGTAAAGAAATTGCTTTGAAAATTTTGGAGCCATCATTTGAGCCTATTGCAAAACTACTGGATGAAGCAAGGATTGGGAATAAGTTTAACCACAAAAATCTGTTACCTATTCACTATGCTGATGTTGCAACAGTAGGAGGAAAAACATACACACTAATTTCACAAGAGTATTTCAAAAATGGTGCAGTTACAAACCAATTAAATTCACACAACTTTCTGCCTTTACCACAAGCATTAAAAGTTCTTCAAGATATTTTATTTGGATTAGAATACCTTCATAATAGTGGGTTTTATCACAATGATATTAAGCCGGGAAACATTTTAATGGATGACCAATTAAATGCTGTACTTGCTGATTATGGCATTGCCGGCTTCTCACCAAGTATTCTACCAGTTACGCCCAAGAACTCATACAAAGTGCATCGTGCACCTGAAACAGCTGGCGGAACGCCAATTATAAGCATTCATTCAGATATCTATCAGGTTGGCTGCACTGCCTATCGTTTATTAAACGGCATAAGCAATTTAAAGAACGAGTTCATTGCTCTTGGCCCAGTAACCTACGAAGACAAAAAGGCAAAAGGTAAAATACCTGATAGTGGAAAATATCAACCGTTTGTTCCTTCAAGATTGAAAACTATTATTAATAGATCTTTAAACATTGATCCAAATTCAAGGTACTCTTCTGCATTGGATATGAGACGGAAGTTGGAAAAATTACATTTTCCGGGATATTGGTCAGCAGATGCAAGTTCAAATCTAATTGGTATTGGAAAAAAATATTCATACCAATTTGAAGTTGAGGCCAAGCCCGGTGACATATTCAATTTACACGCAAGTAAAAAAAGTAGTGTGTCAGGAAACATCACTAAAGTAGCAGATTTTACAGCAAAGAAATTAACTGAAAAGCAAATGGAAAAACTACGCAATGAATTTATCGCTTGGGTAGTTGAAAATGCGAATTAAAAATATACCAATGACAATAGCGGAAATAAAACAGCTTAAAGAAAGCGAAGATAAAGTTGAGTTTAAAGAGGCGAAGAATCAATATGCCTACAACAGCAGTCGCAAAAGTGTACTGGGTTACACCGTAGCGTTTGCCAATGAAAAAGGCGGCTATCTGGTTTTTGGTTTGGAAGATGCTCATCCACACAATGTTTGTGGCTCTATAGCCTATGAAGGAAGAGAAGGACAATTAGAGCAAGATGTTTATCGTGATACAGGAGTAAGAATACAAACAGAAGTATTGTTTGAAGGAACCAATCGGGTGTTGGTGATAAAGATTCCTTCTCGTCCTGTTGGCAAGCCTTTGTATTTTAATGATGTGCCGCTTATGAGAGTTGGTGATGGTTTAGATAGAATGTCGGAAGAAATGTATCTCTCCATTATTCAGGAACAAGAACCCGACTTTTCTGCTAAAGTATGCGAAGGAATAAGCATAGCCGATTTGGATGAAGCTGCTATCAAAAAGATGAAAGAAAGCTATGCACGTAAGCAAAAGAACCCGGGCTTTTTGCAACTCAGCACCGAGCAAGTTTTAACGGATTTAAAATTATTGGAAAACGGCAAACTCAATTATGCAACATTGGCATTGTTGGCAAAAAAAGAAGTGATTCATGCCAAGTTGCCACAAAGCAAAACTATTTGGGAGTTTCGCAACAGCGAAGCACAAATACACCACGATAGCCGTGAGGTAATTGACGAGCCTTTGTTTATTGCCATTGACAGTATTTGGAAACTAATTAACCAACCCACCCTAAACCGAAAATACCCCGTGCAATCAGGAGCTTATATTTTCGATTTATACGATTTTAACGAAGAAGTAATTCGTGAGGCCGTTCTCAATGCCATTGCCCACCGAGATTATACCATTACCAGCGAAGCAGTTGTTAAGCAATATCCCAATAAAATTACCATCACCAACCCGGGCGGTTTCCCTAAAGGCGTAACCATTGAAAATATTCTTACCGTAAGCAGCACACCCAGAAGCCGCTTAATGACCGAAATTTTGGAAAAAACCGGATTGGTGGAACGCAGTGGTCAGGGCGTAGATAAGATTTTCTCCATTACCTTATCTGAAGGAAAGGCAGAACCTGACTATAAAAATTCGGACATGTTTCAGGTTTCACTAATACTGCGAACTGAAATTATTGACAAGGCATTTCATGTATTCATAAGCCAATACCAAAACAGCGAGAAAGAACCCAAATTGGGCGTTGAGCAAATCATTACGCTTTGCAAAATCCGCAACGGCATTTTTCAGAACCTTAAAGCTGAAATTGTAAGTCAGTTGGAAAAATCAGGGTTGATTGAAAAACTATCAGGACATACAAACAGATATACTTTATCTCAAGAATACCATGCACTGGTAAATGATGGTTTGAAAATTGGCAAAAGGTATTTGGTAAAAGAGATTGAACTTCTGCTTCTGTCATTGCAAGGAAACGCTTTGAAGATTGGTGATTTAGAAGATTTATTAAAAGAATCCCTATCAAGAAATCAGATAAACTATTTGAAGATGAAACTATTGGAAGATGATGTGCTGAAAGTAGAAGGTAAAATAAAAGGTGCTCGATATTCTATTGCTGATAAATATGCTGATTTAAGAGGTGATGTTTTACTAAGTGCAGTTATAGCAGAACTAAGAGGTAAATATGAATAAGCAGCTAATTATCTATATGCCGTTAATGATTCTCTGTATGATAAAGATAAAACAGCTAAAGAAGATGCTGAAACAGATGCTGCTATTCTTTGTATTGCAGCTACTAGAGATAGTGCTAGTAATACGCAAATACTTAAATACACTGAATATCAGCACTTTAGGACAAAACGTGCCTGAATTTCAATTCTCTGTATCGGGATCCGGATTCTCTGTATTGGTTCCGGCACCGGGCAAATTCAATTCTCTGTATCGGGCATCCGGTTCTCTAAAAATTAAAAAGTAATGGACACACCAAGTTTCAAAGAAGACCATATCAGCCAGATTCCGGCATTGCAAATGCTGGTGAATTTGGGTTATACCTATTTAAGTCCAGCAGAAGCCGACAGGCAAAGAGGTGGCAAAACCACCAATGTATTGCTGGAAGATGTGTTGCGTAAACAGTTAAAGGAAATCAACAGCATCCGAGTAAGTGCGACCAAAACCAGCATTTTCACAGATGATAATATTGAACGGGGCATTTTGGCATTGAAAAACCTGCCTATGAACGAGGGCTACATTGCAGCCAGTGAAAAGGCTTACAACCTGCTTACTTTAGGTCAGGCATTGGAACAAAGCGTAGATGGTGATAAAAAGAGTTTTACCCTGCAATACATCGACTGGAAAAACATTGGTAACAATGTGTTTCATGTAAGCGAAGAATTCAGCGTAATGCGAAGCACCAGTAAAGAGCATTACCGCCCCGATTTGGTGTTGTTTGTAAATGGTATTCCGCTTTGCATCATCGAGTGCAAACGACCTGATATGAAAGAGCCATTGAAACAGGCTATCAGTCAAACGTTAAGAAACCAACAAGAAGACGGCATTAGAAGCCTTTATGTTTATTCTCAATTACTGCTTTGCATTTCTTCCAATGATGCAGTTTACGGCAGCAACGACACAAAACCCGAATTTTTCGCAAAATGGGCTGAAAAGTTTAACAATGATAAAGAAGAAGCAGAATATAAAGCGAAATTAAAGGAGCTTAAGAATAAACCCTTATCTCCAAAACAAACAGGAGAATTGTTTGCTGACCGTTTTAAATATGTCAAAAATTATTTTGATGAATTAAGTAAGGAAGGAATACAGCCAACTGTTCAGGATGAATATTTGTATAGCCTATGCCGCCCTGAAAGGTTAATTGATTTAGCTTTCAACTTTATTTTATTTGAAAATGGAGTTAAAAAAATTACCCGCTATCAGCAGTTTTTCGCCATCAAAAAATCCATGCAACGCATTAAACATGTTGAAAACCTGCCTGACGGCAAGGCAGGTGGAAAACGCAGAGGCGGTGTAATCTGGCATACACAGGGAAGCGGAAAGTCATTAACAATGGTTATGCTGGCACAAGCCATTGCCATGGAGCCAAGCATTCGCAATCCGAAAATTGTGTTGGTAACAGATCGTACCGATTTGGATAATCAAATTACAGGCACATTCCGCAAGTGTGGAAGGTTTGTAGAAAATGCCACTACAGGTCAACGATTGGTTGAGTTACTGGAAAACAAAAGCGATGCAGTAGTAACCACCATCATCAACAAATTTGTGGCGGCCGTTAAGAAAATAGATAAGCCTTTAGAAAACCACGACATATTTGTTTTGGTAGATGAAGGACACCGTACACAGCATGGCACTTTTAACATTGACATGCAAAAGACCCTTCCAAATGCCTGTTTCATTGCAATGACAGGAACACCGTTATTCAAAAAAGACAAAAGCACAGCAGAGAAATTTGGAGGAATGATTGATGCTTACACGGTTGATCAAGCCGTAAAAGACAAAGCAGTTGTTCCATTACTTTATGAAGGAAGATTGGCTTTGCAAAATGTAAATGCAAGTCCGATTGATACTTTTTTCGGCATGGTTTCAGAACCTTTAACCGAATACCAAAAAGCAGACATCAAAAAGAAGTTTGCCCGAAACGACCATTTGAATTCTGCCGAACAAAAAATGCGAATGATTGCCTGGGACATCAGTTATCATTTTCGTGACAACTGGCAAGGTAGAACACCATTCAAGGGGCAATTGGTTTGCGATAAAAAAGTGAATGCTATCAAGTACAAAGAATACTTGGATGAAATAGGCATTGTGAGTTGTGAAGTATTAATATCGAACATAGACGAGCGAGAAGGTGAAGAAAGTGCTTACGAAAAGTCACCCGAAAGAGTCAACCAATTCTGGAAAAAGATGATGGATGAACATGGCAATTCGAAGAGTTATGAAAAGAACATCATCAGTCGTTTTAAAAATCAGAAAGACCCTGAAATCATTATTGTAGTTGATAAATTGCTTACTGGTTTTGATGAGCCTAAAAACACAGTTTTATATCTCACACGGAATTTACAAAGCCATAAACTATTACAAGCCATTGCAAGGGTAAACCGTATTTATCCTGACAAAGAATTTGGTTACATCATTGACTATTATGGTGTAATTGAAAATCTGGATGATGCCTTGCAGTTGTACTCGTCTTTTGAAGACTTTGATGATGAAGATTTGGCGGGAACAATGACCAATATTTCGGATGAAATCAAAAAACTACCGCAAAAGCATTCCGACCTTTGGGATATTTTCAAAACTATTGCCAACAAACGTGATGCGGAGGCTTATCAGCAATTATTAAAAGATGAAGCAATAAGAGTTTCGTTTTACGATAAACTGGCTGTATTTGCCAAGGGTTTGAAAATGGCTTTATCTTCTATTCAATTCCACAAGGAAGTTGAAGAAAAGGTAATCAATCGCTATAAAGAAGATTTGACCATGTTCTTAAAATTGCGTTTGGCAGTTGTTGAGAGATACAGTGATGAAATTGACTACAAACAATATCAAGGTCAAATTCAAAAACTGATTGATACACACATTACTACCGAGAAGATTGAAACCATCACAGAACTGGTAAACATTTTCGACAAAGACAAATTTCAGCAAGAAGTAGAAAACACAACAGGTAAAGCAGCTAAAGCAGACAAGATTGCAAGCAGAACAGCGAAGCACATTACAGAGAAAATGGATGAAGATCCTGCTTTCTATAAAAAGTTTTCGCAAATGCTGAGAGAAACCATTGCAGACTATGAGGCAAAACGAATCAGTGAAGCACAATACCTGAGCAGAGTTCAAGACATCATGAGCAATGTACTGGCTCATACCGACAATGATATTCCGGAGCAGTTAAAAGACAGGGATGTTGCCAAAGCCTTTTACGGTTTGACAGTTGAAGCACTTAAAGAAAAGATACAAGACAATGTTGTTCGCAAAGAAGTTGCAACACAGGCGGCTTTACAAATTGACGACCTGATTCAAGAATCTGTTTTAGACAATGGGAAACCAATTATTGACTGGCAATACAAAACAAACATCACAGGCAAATTGCTTATCGAAATTGGCGACTATCTGATTGATGAGGTTCGTGACAAATACAATGTGGACTTGGCATTCAAGGATATGGATAAAATTGCAGAAGATTGTATTGAAGTGGCGAAGTTGAGATATAAGTGATGAATGATAAGTTATGAATTATGAGTTATGAATTATGAGTTATGAGTTGAGTTATGAATTATGAGTTATGAATTATGAGTTATGAATTATGAGTTATGAATTATGAGTTATGAATTATGAGTTATGAATTATGAGTTATGAATAAATTAGGGAAGGAAATAGACAATATTCAGTTCGGGAGTAGGCAAATAGATTTTCGCTTAGAGTATTCCGACAGAAAATCACTTGGCATAACTGTAACGCCTGAAATGGATGTTTTAGTAAAAGCACCGACAGACACCACCTTGGAGAAAGTGAAAGAGAAAATAAGAAAAAAAGCACCTTGGATAATTAAGCAACAAAGTTTCTTTCTTTCTTTTCAACCAAAGACACCACAACGGAAATACATAAGTGGAGAAACACATTTGTATCTGGGCAGACAATATCAGCTAAGAATTATGAATTATGAGTTAGGAGTTATGAATGAATGTGTAAAATTGAATGGACGTTTTCTGAATGCTTATACAAATGACAAATCTAAAGCCAAAAGTCTAGTTGATAATTGGTATTTAGAAAGAGCAAAAGAAAAGATTACGAAAATGGCAAGCACTTTATTTGCTTCTTTTTTTGAAAGAAATTCAGATAGGCTGTCTCTTAGATCATCGTTTATATCTCATAGTTTATCATTCAAAAATATGCCGACACGTTGGGGAAGTTGCACACCAAAAGGAAAAATCATACTTAATCCTGAATTAATTAAAGCACCAAAAGGCTGTATTGAATATGTTATTATCCACGAACTTTGTCATTTAATACATCACGACCACACACAAAACTTTTTAGACTTACAGACCAAGGAAATGAAAGACTGGGAAAAGTGGAAAATGAAATTGGAGAAATTATTAGCATGAGAAGCCTACACACAAAAGCACACACATTTGCAATTCGCACAACCCAACGAACAGACCAAAAATTGCAAAAGACCTTCCACCTCACCGACCCACAAAAGAATTTCAAAAAATTTTTTCCAACGCTTCAAAAAAAACAAAACACCCGACACACAAGCCAGACAAAAAAGCACTCGACAAATGAAACAAACGGACTACACAAAAATGGTTGTAACCCACGACAGACAAGAACGCCAGCCTATAACAGCACCTATCAGAAATTGGCGGTTTAGTGCTTCGTATGACAGTTATGTGGTTAATCAAATTTCGTTCTTCGTATGTACATTTGTAACAATCGCCAACTACTTGTAGCTGCAAACCGTTAGCTGTAATTTTAAAAAACAGATACTCAATGACAGATAAGACTGAAATTTGGATAATCAAAGGCTACGAAACTTTTGCGTTGTTAGGTGAAAAAGGGCTAGTAATAGAAAAACTTGCAAAAGAAGTTGGTATAAGTAAATCTTCTTTTTATCATCATTTTGCTGACTTGGACATTTTTGTAGAAAAAATACTATTACATCACATTGTTAAGTCGACAATAATTGCTGAAAAGGAAAGTAAAGCTGAAAAAATAAATCCAGATTTGATAAACATCTTAATTGAACACAAAACTGATTTGCTTTTCAATAGGCAGCTGAGAATAAACTCAAACAAATTAAACTTTAAAGACACACTTGCTAAATCAAGAAAAATAATTGGTACATACTTTATTAAACTTTGGCTAACAGATACAAAACTGAACTTGACATCAAAACAAGCTGAAGGTATTTTTGAGTTAGCAATGGAGAATTTTTTTCTTCAAATTAACCAAGACAACATAAACAAAGAATGGTTAACGACTTATTTTGACAATTTAAACAGGATTACACGAAACTTTGCAACAACCATTGTACGGTAGCGACTAAAATGAAAGATGATTAACAACTAAATTTGCCAAGACTTTAAATTTAAAGAATTATGAGCAATAACAGTTTATTTAAAACCGTTTTAATCGTTCAGACAATTGGACTATTAACATACACGTTCTTTGCATTTCAAACAGAAGGTGCAGACTTATTTAGTGTCTTTACCAATAACGTGTTATCATTGAATTGGTCGGGACAATTTAATCTTGACTTTCTTTGCTATCTAACACTTTCAGGTTTTTGGATAATGTGGCGAGACAAGTTTACAAAGAAGTCAATTATTTTGGGTTTAGTTGCAATGGTACTTGGTATAGTTATGTTTGCACCTTATTTACTTTGGCTGACAAATAAAGAAAACGTAAACATAAAACGAGTATTAATTGGCGACAGATAAAAGAAAAACCACAGCTAACATTTAGCCCTCTATCCTAAAAGTCCCCCTGAGATTGAACCCGTTAGCACAATACGAAACAAAACCGTACCATTTGGAACGAAGGCTTTTGGCTATACACTGTGCAGCCACACCGGGCCTTAGGTGGTTTTGTAGGAATTATAGGTAGCCCGTAGGTTAATTCTGGTAGGGTATGGTGCTGCCAAGTTATGGATAATGGCGGTTTTCAGGTGTACAAGCAGGCGGGTAAACCTGCAATAACTAATGGGTATTGCCATCTTTCTTACATTGACACTCAAACGTAATAAAGTGAAATCGTTGCAGCAACGTGGCTTTTACGGCACGTTTACCAATGCCCATAATTAATAACAGCTCCAGAGGTCTTTGAATCCGAAGTTTAGCATCCCCTGCAATGTTTTCGCCGCAATTTCATGGTGTTTCATTTTTTACTATTTTTGGCAAGCAACAGAAACGAAGCTTTATATTCACGACAGTTTTAGACAAGGGGAAGGCCACCGCGGGTGTTGCTTGAACAGGGCGTTTTGCAGAACTGACGATTCAATGCTCCGAAGATGCCGCACGTGCGGGATGGTTAATCAAACATTAGTTCTACGCATACATCCTGCAGTACTTCGGGATGGTTAACATCGCCACCTTGGCCAAGCCCAAAACCGTTATATGCCATTTTAGACGACTACCCTACCCTTACCAAAACAAGAAAGAAAACTTTTAGCTTGACAAATGAAAACGTATAAAATCGAAAAAATAATTGGACAACTAGAAAAAAGAAAAGGAGGCTATTTTTTTCTAAAAGTTGACGCACAAATAGTTGAAACATTTAAAAACAAACGAAATACAAGACTTATTTGCAAATTAGACAATATACTTTCTTTTCAATGCGGATTGAACCATTTGGGTGACGGAAATTTTTTTATTATAGTCTCCACAAAAAATCTGAAAGCCATCAATAGAAAAGTTGGGGAAACTATTCAGTTTGAAATAAAGGAAGACCCAAATCCATTAGGTATTGACATACCGGAAACCATTGAAGTTTTACTGGAACAAGATCCTGAGTTGAAAGATAAGTTTCACAAATTCACTGATGGGAAGAAAAGAAGCATCATTGTTCAGACGAGTAAAATTAAAGACATTGACAAACAAATAGCACGGACAATTGAACTTATAAACAATCCAACATTACAAAAGCATAAGGCAAAATAAAATGGACAAAGAAATTGAAACATATTACCCAAAAAGCCGACAAGAATGGCGTGGGTGGCTTCAAGACAATCACGACAAAAAACAATCCGTTTGGCTTATCTACTACAAAAAGAAATCGAACATTCCGACAGTAATTTATACCGAAGCGGTTGATGAAGCGCTTTGTTTTGGTTGGATAGACAGCAAATCAAAGCCCTTGGACGAAAATAAGTTTATGCAGTTTTTTAGCCGACGAAAAGAAAAAAGTGTTTGGTCAAAGGTTAACAAAGAAAAAATTGAACGCCTGACCAGAGAAGGTCTTATGACAAAAGCAGGTTTTGAAATAATTGAAACAGCAAAACAAAATGGCTCTTGGACAATTTTAGACGAAGCAGAAGCATTAGTCATACCAGCCGACTTAGAGCAGGAATTTCAAAGAAGACAAAACGCAAAACAATACTTTTTAAATTTAAGCAGGTCTGACAAAAGAAATATTTTACAGTGGCTTATTCTTGCAAAACGAGAAGAAACTAGACTAAAAAGAATAACAGAAATTGTGGAACTTGCCGACCAAAATTTAAAGCCGCAACAATTCCGTGGACAGAAAAACAGCAAGTAATTGATTAAGACATCGGAACTTCACCCCTACCTCCTCGCACCCGCCCGTCCGTTAAGCGGGGGCACCCGTGTCCCAGTGTAGAAATCTGGACAGGATTTGAAAGGCTCGCCTCACAAGGCACTTCAGCAACGCGGGCTACCAAGTTCGTGACGCATGCCTGTTATTGCCGGAGATGGCTCTGTTTGAACCAAGTGGTTGATGAACCGAAATCTACCCCCGACGCCTCCCTACGGACTGTAACTGAATCATCGGCGCTTTAATTGCTGCCTGCTCCTTCGCTCCCCATATCCTTCAACTACTAAACCGGGCTGACTACCTCACACTACTCCGAAAAGCGGCTTGATGGTAATAGCACCTTGCTGTTTCTCTCTCGCAGCATTAGGCTGTTCCCTGCAAAATGACACGCTTTTATGCGAGGTTGCACGGTAATGCCTGCGAATTCTCTACCTCCTCAGAGCTACGTCCCGCACGTGCGGGATTGCCGTGTGGCCAGCACCGACTCACAACCGCCACACTTATTTGGACTACCCTAGCCTGTCTCTTTCACCAGAAAATTACTCGTCCCTTTTCACAACGCATTACCAACTAACGAAGCTTCCACCAGCCGTACCTAGTCGTCAGCCGGGCGTATTACACTTCACTTCGCTAAGCTCACCACCCGTGCATAATGCTCATAGAGCTTCGACCTGTCGCTCAGCACTCTCGCAGCTGCAGAATTACCTCGCCGGCACCACTGGGTCGTCTGCTTCCAATGCCCGTCGCCGCAAGCAGCCGGCCTCTCACATCGCCACCGTACCCTGGCAAGGCAAACACATTGCATTCGCTATAGTCGGACTGACGGTGTAAAATCAACATTTGCAGTTCTATTGACCATTTGTCCAAATACTGGGCTCATGTTTTTCAAAAACTCCAACATGGCCAATACGTAGCCGCTAGCTCCAACCCGAGAGGACACTGCTAACTTTGAACATTAGAGCATTGAAGTAACCAGCTTTACAACACCTTCAAAGATACCCGCTCGGGATTCTAAACAGTTTTTTTGTATTTTTTATACCCGTTCGGTTCTTTTTTGTGACCTTTGTCTATATTTGCACCCGTAAAGGTATAATAACGTAATGGGCAAATTATCATCATTCATCAAGTATCAACGCAAAAAGCTAACGCTAACGCAGAAAGAACTTGCTGCAAAAGCAGGAGTTGGCATTCGGTTTATTCGCGAACTGGAGCAGGGCAAAGAAACCTTGCAATTGAATAAAGTAAATGAGGTGTTGGCTTTATTTGGGTTTAGCCTATCACCAGATAATCAAAAAATTGATGCATACGATATTTTTTGGAACTACTTTAATAAAGCAGTAAAAATAACCTTAACAAACAGAGTCATTAAATATGGTATCATCATAAAAGAAATTACAGACAAAAAAAGCAATAAAATTTCTGCATGGCAATTTGTGTCAAACAATAATGCCATAAAATATCAGCAAAAGCCAGACGATAACTTAACCGAAATCATTTTGCACAACGATATTCAAACAATTGAAGAACAGTAAGCAATGAAAAAAGGATTGGTATATAAAAAGGAAAAACTAACTGGTATTGTTTGGGAGGACGAAAACGGGTATCACTTTCAATATGAAAAATCGTATTTGCAAAATCCATTTTATGGAGCAGTAAGTAGAACACTTCCATTGCGCTCAGAGGAATTTGTAGATAAAAACATGCTGCCTTTTTTTGACGGTCTTATACCCGAAGGATGGCTACTGCAGATCGCTATTGACAATTGGAAACTAAACCCACGAGATAGAATGACACTACTACTTACACTTTGTAAAGATTGCATTGGCGATATTAGTATTATAAATGGTAAATAAAATGAACTGCCTACTCTGCTATACCCCCTTGAGTAAAGACGAAATAGATTACCATACAAAATGTGTGATGAAGACTTTTGGCTTAAAGCAAATTCCAGAGATTGATATTGATGAAAAGAAAATGACTGCCTACGCAAAAAAAATTGTAGGTTCAAACACAGCCATAACTGGCGTGCAACCCAAATTAAGTTTGTGGTTGGATGAGAGTAAAAAAAGTATCCGTTTCACACTTGTTGATGATAAGAGCAACTATATCATAAAACCACAAAGTGAAACCTACCAATCGTTACCTGAAAACGAAGACCTATGTATGCACCTTGCTGAAACATTCGGAATTGAAACAGCAACGCATGGTTTAATTAGATTGCCAGCAGGAGGATTAGCATACATTACTCAGCGGTTTGACAGGAAAAATGAAAACAAATTGTCTTGTGAAGATTTATGTCAGCTGTCAGAAATACTGACCGAGCATAAATATAGAGGCAGTTACGAAAAAACAGGCAAAATAATTAAGCAATACTCTACCCAAGCCGGACTGGATACTATAAATTATTTTGAACTGGTAGTATTCGGTTTCATAACCGGCAATGCAGATATGCACTTGAAAAACTTTTCAATGTTGGAGAAACAAGAAGGACAATTCGCTTTAAGCCCTTCCTATGATTTGGTAAGCACAATGCTGGTCATAAAAAACGAATCAGAACAAATGGCATTAACACTGAATGGAAGAAAAAACAAATTAACTAAAAAGGACTTTGCGGCTTTGGCAAAAAATCTTTCCATTTCAGAAAAGCAAGTTCAAAACAGCTTTTATTCATTTTCACAAAAATTGAAAAAAGCTAAATGGTGGATTGACAACAGCTTTTTGCCTGAGGAACAAAAAACTAAATTAAATAAAACAGTAGCAGAAAGAATAAACTTGTTGAGTAAATAATGGCAACAGATACTGTAATAAATCATTTTGAAGAACATGCCTGCAAACATGTGCTCACAACGCTTCGTTCGAATATTCAGGCAGCACCTAATATGTAGCCGTATAGCCGATAAGCCGCCCGCTGAGATTGAACCCGACTGCACAATGCAAAAAACCCCCGAATCAATTGGAACGCGTACTTTTGGCTATACGCTGTTCAGCCACACCAGCCTTAGATGATTTATAGGAATTATAGGAAGCACGTATTCTAATCTCGCTAAGGTTTGGTGCTACTAATTTATGGCTGGTAGCGGTTTGTACTACGGATTGAACATCGTGGACATTCCGGTGATACGCCCCCATTTCGGTAGCGTTGACCCACTTGGTGCATCCCCGCCTGCAGAAGCGTTAGGGCAGGGTTCACAACCCGCCAGCTTATCAGCATGCAGCATGCAACCAGACTTTTGGTGACCTTTGCTGCAATTCTTACACAAAGCAACCTGCGCTAATGGCCTAGGCAGCTTAGCTTTATACACAAATCGTATAGGTAAAAGCGGAACCAATGCTCCCATGCTGTACTTTTGAGCTGCAATGGCGTTGTGGTGCAAAAACCAACTGCTAAATCAGAATGACTGTGACTTCACCAATACGCGGTCCGTTACCTGCTATGCTAATTGACGTTCCCTAACAATTCAAAATATGGACAGAAAAGATTTTTTAAAATTCGGAGCATTAACAAGTGCTGCTACGCTTATCGGTGCAAAAAACGCATTTGGCCAAAACTTAACAAATAACAACATTGATAAGTTGGTGGACGCCAACGGTAATTTTGTTCAACAGCCACTTCCTTATGCCGAAAATTTCCTAGAGCCTTATATGGACAGTGAAACACTTCACTTGCATTATACTTTCCATCACGGTGGTGCTACAAAGGCAGCTAATACTGACGCAAAAAAAATTAAAGAAGCTTTGGCGAGCAATAACCTTGAAACGGTTGACTATTGGACGAAGAAATTATCGTATCATCTCTCCTCTCATATTCTTCATTCAATCTTTTGGACAAACCTTGGTAACAAGGCGACAACACCTAAAGCTGACTTGCTAAAAAGAATTGAAAAAGATTTTGGCAGCTATGACAAATTAAAAGTTTATTTAGCGCAGACATCAAAAAATGTAGACGGCAACGGTTGGGGAATTTTGGGCTACCAGCCTTACACTGACAAACTAACCATCTTGCAATGTGAAAACCACGAAAAGTTAACGCAATGGGGTGTTATTCCTCTTTTGGTAATTGACGTTTGGGAGCATTCCTACTACTTAAAATATAAAAATAAACGAGGTGACTTTGTTGATGCGCTATTCAACATTATTAATTGGGACAATTCAGCTCAACGACTTGACGATGCAATTAAGCTAACAAAATAAAAGCACAGCTTTTAACCTTTAGTCGTATAGCCGACAAGTCCCCCAGAGATTGAACAAGCTAGCACAATACGAAAACACCCCCAACCATTTGGAACGAAGGCTTTTGGCTATACACTGTGCAGCCACACCGGGCCTTAGGTGGTTTTGTAGGAATTATAGGTAGTCCGTAGGTTAATTTCGGCAGGGTATGATGCTGCCAAGTTATGGATAATGGCGGTTTTCAGGTTTACCAGCAAACGAGACCTAGTAAAATTAATGTGTATTGACGGCTTTTTTACATTGACACTCAAACGTACTAAAGCAAAATCACTTCAGAAACGTAGCTTTTACGGCACGTTTACCAATGCCTATAATTAATAACAGCTCCCGAAGTCTTTGAATCCGAAGTTTAGCATCAGCCCGCAATGTTTTCGCCGAAATTTCATGGTGTTTCATTTTTTGGTACTTTTGACGAGCAACAAAAATGAAGCTTTATTATTCAGGACAATTTTAGACGAGGGGAAGCCCCCCTCAGGTGTTGCTCGGACATAGGTTTTGCAACTGCGGGGCTTCGCACTTCTATAAGCGTGAAGTGCTCAATAAAAGCGTAGTGCATCTAATGAAATTTAATACTAAAAACCCCTGCCTTTGCGAAGCGGGAGACTGTTGACTGCAAGCATTTTGAAAGGCTCTAAACTCAAAGGTTATACAAATAAGAATGGACTTTTTAAACATATTTAATGACTATGGTGCGATAACAATAATTTCATTAATTATTTTATCTTTTATTGCAGGCTTTATTGACGCTGTTGTAGGTGGTGGCGGACTCATTCAACTTCCAGCTTTACTCATCTCACTGCCAAAAACACCTGTGCCAACAATTTTTGGAACAAACAAAATTGCAGCACTGGCAGGAACAAGTATTTCAGCGGTGAAATATTCTGCACGAATAAAATTTAACTATAAGCTACTTCTCGCTATTTCTATTTGTGCAGGCATTGCTTCATTTTTAGGAGCAAAAACAGTGAGTTTCATTAATGTAAACACTCTTAAACCTCTTATTCTAGCTGTGTTAATAGGTATGGCAATTTTCACATTTCTAAAAAAGGATTTAGGCTCTGTGCAATCAAAGAACTTGTCTTTTGACAAACAATTAATTTATGGCTCACTAGTTGGGCTTATTGTAGGTTTTTATGACGGCTTTTTTGGTCCGGGAACAGGAAGTTTTTTTGTTTTAGGTTTCGTTGTGATTTTAGGATTTGAATTTGTTCAAGCATCGGCTTATTCCAAAGTCATAAACTGCATGACAAACATTTCGGCCTTACTCGTTTTTATCAGACAAGGAAATTATTTGTTGGAACTTGCAATCATAATGTCAGTATGTAACATTACAGGAAGCTTGGTTGGTACAAGACTTGCACTAAAAAAAGGCAATACTTTTGTAAGGACATTTTTTCTATTGATAGTAACCTTAATGATTTTTAGATACAGTTACGACATTTTTATCAAAAAGTAGAGCAGAACGACAAGAAGATATGCCAGCAGGCAGCATTTACTCGCATACCGCATAAACCGGAGCATACTGACCCCCCTCAAATCCGGCGGCAAATTCGCTATTCATAGCCGTCAGTTTTTTTCTGACATTCCGGCAGATGCTGCCCCCTTTTCTACACCTCATATCCAACGTGTGAAGTGCTAAACAATGGTTTATGCGGATTATACGCTCGTCTCAAGCCCGGCATTCCAAAACCCGGCACAAAATCTTTTTAGCCAATTGGCATAAAAAATTATTAAGATTGTGGCATGTTATCGCAAAAAGCAAAATATGCGCTGCAGGCCCTCAGCCACTTGGCGGGCCACTATGGCCAGGGTCCGGTGCTGATGCCGCATATTGCCGAAACCAAAAAAATTCCGCTACGGTTTCTCGAAAACATCTTTCACGAGCTTAAGCACGCGGGCTTACTTACCAGCCACCGTGGAAGGCAGGGCGGTTACGAACTGCTGCTGCCACCACAGCAAATAAGTCTGGCCAAAGTAATTAGGCTGGTTGATGGGCCTATTGCCATGCTAAGCTGCGTAAGTCTGCATTTTTACGAACCCTGTGCCGGTTGTACCGAGCCCACCTGCGGGCTGCGCAAAGTAATGACCGAGGCTAGGGATAATGTACTTGCCATTTTAGAGGGCAAAACCCTAAGCGATATTGTAGATGGGTAAACAACCGCAACCACCCAACGCCGGCAAACTACCTTGAGCGCATAACCTGCCCCAAAACAGCCGACCGTAGCGCAACACAGGGGCTGCCTATGCCGCTACACATGCAAATATGATAATCTGGCCATGTATCCATTACGTCCAAAGGCTAAGGCTACCGCCGGGCTGGCACAGCACCAAGCCGGGGGCCATGCCGGGTGCAATGCTACCCAACCGCTGTGCCATTCGCAGGGCCTTGGCCGGGTAAAGGCTGGCCATCCGCAAACTCTCCTCAAATGATATTCCGGCCCGTTTTACCCCATTGTTTACGCCCTGCCACATGCTTATGGCGCTGCCGCTAAGCGTGCCGTTGGGCATGTAGTAGGCATTGCCACGCAGCTGGTGCGGATAGGGGCCTCGGCTGGTAGGTGTTACGGCATCGGTAATATAAAACAGCCGCTGGCCCATGGTGGCCTTGGCCAATTGCAAAGCCTCAAACGACACATGCACGCCATCGGGTATAATAGATGCGCTAAGCCCCGGGTGCAGCATGGCCGCGGCGGGAATGCCCCCATTGCGATGGTGCAACGCACTCATGGCATTAAACAAATGTGTTACCAAGCCAACACCCTGCCCGGCAAACCTACTGGCTTGGGCAAAGCTGGCATTGCTATGTCCGGCACTGAGTACAATGCCTGCAGCTAGAAAACGCTGTAGCACATCGGCGCTGCAGCATTCGGGCGCCAGCGTTACCAGTTTCAGCACCCCGGGTCGGTAGCGCACCAAGGTTTCCACCAGCTGTAGGGTAGGCTTTAGGATGCTGGCCATGGTATGGGCACCTCGTTTTTCGGGGTTAATAAACGGCCCCTCTAGGTGCAGCCCTAAAATGCCCTTGCCACCCTGCTGCCAATAGCCGGCTATGGCATCAATGGCTTCAAAAGCAAGCCCCAATGGCATGGTGGGTATGGTAACCATGCAGTGCGCCGCGCCGCCCAGGCTGTTTTCTGCCACCAACGCTTGCAACGCTGCAGGCGTGGGGTTGGCTGCAAAAAGATGACCACCCCCACCATATTTTTGAACATCGATAAATGCCGCCGCAAGCACCTGATGGCCACAGTGGATTTGTTGCGCCCTGGCCATGGCCGGGGTGTTAAAAGGCTGCACCACGCCGTTTATGGTGGTTAGTCTGTCAAGCTGAAGCCATTGCTGCCCGGTAAATAGGCGCGCATGGGTAAACTGTTGTATGAGTTGGGGCATTGTAAACTGCCGTATTTTGGCCGCAGCAAGATAACGGGCTTGCTTTGATACTAAAAAATGTGCGTATGGAAAAGACTTACCGCTGGCACAAAGTGGCCGAAAGCCGGGCCGAACTGATGATGGGTGGCAAAAATTTAGCCCAAGTAAGGGTAGCAGGCAAAGACCTGTGTGTAGCCCTGCACCAGCAGCAGCTCTATGGCTGCTCGGCAAAATGCCCGCACGCCGGTGGCACACTGCACCAGGGCTGGGTAAGTGCCTTGGGTGAGTTGGTATGCCCCTTGCACCGCTATAGGTTTAGTGTGGTAAACGGGCGCAATACCAGCGGCGAAGGCTATTTTTTAAAAACGTTTCCCATAAAAGAAGATGACGACGGCGTGTGGGTGGGCATAGAGCTTACCTAAACTGCTGCTTAACCGGGTATAGATTGGCGCCGCGCATACCCGCAGCAGCTCATTTGCGGCCATGGTGTTTATGATGGGTTGGGGCATCAATTTTGCAACCCCTGTATAAAGCAGCTAGAGTAGCAATACCGGCGCAGGGTCTGTTGAATAGGAAACAGCTACCGATACCCGTGCAACCAACCATTCACAAATCCAACCATCACTTCAAAGCATACAACGGCCCATCGGGATGATTGGGGTTGTAATCCAGTTTATTTTCCGTGGGAAAAACAACCAAATCCATTAATGCCATCGGCACGGCACCAATTAGTGGCTCTTCGTTTCCGGGCAGGACAAATGCATCGGTAATGCAATCCCGGTCTTTGAACTTTAGCCTTATCGGGCCTGCTACAGCCAATATTCTTTTAGTGCCGTCTGCCAGCGAGATATTCAACTGTTGCCTTACCCTTAACCCCAATTGTTGCCTGATGATTTCGTTGATGGATAGACGAATGGCGCCCGAATCGGCCATGGCATTAATGTGCATTTGCCTTATTTTTTCTTTTGGCAAGTAGCCATGTTCGCACAACGTTTCATCTGCAAAGTTGAACAACTCTATATGGGCATACACTAAACCCATGGCATTTTTTGTAAAAATAACCGATTGGTGGAATTTTCATGCGGAAGACATCCACCTAATGCAAATTGTGGCGCGCTTTGCCTTATCGGCTTGAGGGGTAGGAGCCCACAGGTAAGGAAGACGGCCGTGAAGACATGAACATTGGCGAAGAAACACCGGCCTAACTATATTGGATAGTGCTTTAAAAACCAGTTGGTGCTTTTTACCGGCACAGGCTTTAGCTTCATTCGCAAGAGTAAGCCATCGTCGCTTACAATAAAGCTGCAGTTTTTTTGTATCGCTAGGTCAAACAAATAGTTGTCTTTGGGGTCGGGTGAAAGCCTGAAAATGGCGTGTTCAGCGGTTTTAAATACAGCATATCGTATTTGCTGGATAATGTTTGTGGCCTCTCTAGTAGTGTATATACCCATGTCGACAC
Source organism: Bacteroidota bacterium (assembly GCA_004292575.1). Taxonomy (GTDB): domain Bacteria; phylum Bacteroidota; class Bacteroidia; order Chitinophagales; family Chitinophagaceae; genus Phnomibacter. Next base: position 19,744 of record RDXD01000368.1, on the reverse strand, counting down.
AAGTATCAAATATTTCGGTCAAAAGGTAATTATTGGCGTACACTTCAAAACGGTGAAAGTCAATGATATCAATTATTTTCTTATGTTTTTCATGCAACACAAACCGCAACCAAGTATTGGCATCGATTACAATCTTAGTCGTAAAATCCATTCTCCTTTCTTTTATTGGTCATGTAGTCATTTAATTCTTTAACAGTTACTTTTTTTCGGGGTTTTGGCAAACTATCAAAACCCGCAATAATCTCGTCCTTAAACAAAGACTGAAATATTACCTGTAGTTCATTGGCAGGTAGCTCTTTTACTTTTTGAATGGTTTTTCTTCGCTTTTCTTCTACCAAAGCATCCGCGTTTGTGTTTATTGATAAATTGGTTTGCATGGCTTTCTTTTTTGTAAAGTTATGGGTTTAGCTTTTCTTGAAAGCCTGAAGGGTAACATCACTAGTTGCCCACACATCTGGGTACAACTGTTCCTGTTGCAAGTGGTATTTCGCTATATTGACCAATAGCGCAAGGTATAACACCCACCCGACACCACTTACAACCCCACCCTACCCCACCCTCCAAACGCGCTACCAATTCCGACAGCGCAAAGAAAATTTTTGCCCATCTTGCTTCTTGCCCACCCGCGCGGCATTATTTCCGCCTGCTTTCCTATCTTTCCAGCCTTATCAATTTTACCATGCACAAACCGCTCTTTACCGCCCTTAGCCTGATGCTGGGCATGACCCTAATGGCCCAAACCAACCCCAACTGGCTACGCTACCCCGCCATTAGCCCCAATGGCAGCACCATTGTGTTTACCTACAAGGGCGATTTGTACACCGTACCCACCACCGGCGGCACGGCTACGCCCCTTACGCTGCACGAAGCACACGACTACATGCCCGTGTGGAGCCCCGATGGCAAACATATTGCCTTTGCCAGCGACCGCTATGGCAACTTCGATGTGTTTTTGATACCCGCCATTGGTGGCGAGGCCAAACGACTCACCTATCACAGTGCTGCCGAAATGCCCTACAGTTTTTCGCCCGATGGAAAAACAGTTGTATTTGGCGCCGCCCGCATGGATGCCGCCCCCAACCGACAGTACGCCACCGGTAGTATGCCCGAGTTGTATAGCGTTGCTATTGACGGAGGTCGGGTGACACAGGTACTTACCACACCTGCCGAAGATGTGCAATACAGTGCCGATGGTAAACGCCTTTTCTATCACGATAAAAAAGGCGGCGAAAATCCTTTTCGCAAACACCACACCAGTGCCATTGCCCGCGACATTTGGATGTACGATGTGGCAGCCGGTACACACAAAAAACTCACCAGTTTTGCCGGTGAAGACCGCAACCCTATACTGGCCGATGGCGACAAAACCATTTTTTACCTGAGCGAAGCTGCGGGAAGTTTCAATGTGTTTAAAATGACAGCAGATGGCACCAACCCCACGCCCGTTACCAACTTCAACACACATCCCGTTCGCTTTTTAAGCGCCGCAAAAAATGGAACGCTTTGCTTTAGCTACGATGGATCATTGTACACTTATGCCAATGGCCAAAGCAAAAAAATAAACATTGTTATTCACGCCGATGCACGCCAAACCAACGAACGTAACGTGCCGGTTACAAGCGTGGGAGGCATGCGGGTTTCGCCCAATGGAAAAGAAGTGGCCTTCCTGTTTAGAGGCGATGTATTTGTAAGCAACGCCGATGGCAGCGGTACCAAACAAATTACCAAAACACCCGAAGCCGAAACGGATATAAGCTGGCATGCCGATGGCCGCATGCTGGTGTACGCCAGCGAAAGAAATGGCAAATGGAGCATTTACAAAAGTGAAATCAGCCGCAAAGAAGAACCGTATTTTTTTGCCAGTACCCTCATCAAAGAATCGGTATTGGTAGCGGCAGAAAAAAGCGTGCTGAACCCCGAGCTAAGCCCCAATGGAAAAGAGCTGGCCTATGTTGAAAATTATAACACGTTGAAAATATTGAACTTGGCCAGCAATCAAAACCGCACTTTGGTTACCCAAAAAGAATGGTTGAGTTGGGGCGATGGTGGACATGATGTAAATTGGAGCCCTGATAGCAAATGGCTATTGATTAGCTATGCAGAGCAAGGCATAGCCAATGGAGAAATTGGCGTGTTGAGTGCTGATGCCCGCCTGAACGACCCAGTAGGGCAGGGCAAAATGAAAATCACCAACATTACCCAAAATGGTTTTGACGATGGCAGCCCACGATGGATGATGGGCGGAAAGATGATGCTGTGGTTTAGCAACCGCGATGGCCTTGCCGGAAAAGCCAACAGCGGCGGTGGTCAGCAAGATGCATACGGATTATTTTTTACACAAGATGCATGGGACAATTATCGCCTTAGTAAAGACGAAGCTTTGCTTGCAAAAGAAATAAAAGAAAAAGCGGAAAAAGCAGATACCACCAAAAAGGCAACCGCCAAAAAAGACAGCGTGGTGATTGATTGGGCAGGATTGGAAACACGCAAAGCCCGCCTCACCATTCATAGCAGCAGCCTGAGCGATGCACTGGTTGATAAAGACGGAGAAAATTTATACTACCTTACCCGTTTTGAAAAAAGCGTAAACCTTTGGACCACCAACCTGCGTACCAGAGAAACCAAAATACTGGCGCCGCTGGGTGCCAATAGTGCCGGCAACATGCAGTGGGATAAAGACGGCAAAAAAATATTTTTACAAACCGATGGTGGCATTGCCAAAATTGACGTGGCCAGTGGCAAGGTAGATCGCATTAGCATTAGTGGCGATATGCTGCTGGATGTAGCGGCAGAAAGAAACATCATGTTCAGGCATGTGATTCGCCGAGCCAATGATATTTTTTACAAGCAAGGTTTTCATGGCATCAACTGGCAGCAAATGGGTAAAGACTATGAAAAGTACTTGCCGCATATTGGCAACGGCTTTGAGTTTACAGAAATGCTGAATGAACTGCTGGGCGAACTCAACGTGAGCCATTGCTACGCATCGTTTGGCGCACCCAATACCAACGCAGACGCCACCGCATCACTCGGCATTTTTATTAACTACAATTACCAAGGCAACGGCGTAAAGATTGACGAAGTAATCGCCAACGGCCCCCTCGATAAAGCCGGGTTCAATATTGCTGCGGGCGCCATCATTGAATCGATAGATGGAGAAACCATTACCGCAGATAAAGACCTGGCACAATTTCTGAATCGCAAAGCAGGTAAAAATGTTTTACTAACGCTCAATGAAAATGGCAAAACCCGTGAGTTGGTAGTAAAGCCCATTGGCATGGGCGAAGAAAACGGATTGCTATACAAGCGTTGGGTAAAACGCAATGCCGATGAAGTAGATAGATTGAGCAATGGCCAACTGGGCTACATACATATACCGGGCATGAACGAAGGGGCATACAGAACCGCGTTGGAAGAAGCCATGGGCAAATACGCAGGCCGTAAAGCATTGGTGGTGGATACCCGCAACAACGGTGGTGGCGATTTGGTGGCCGACCTTACGATGTGGCTGAGTGGCAAGCGATTTATGGAATACAGCAACGACAAAGAAGTGGCGAACTACGAACCCACATTCCGCTGGAACAAACCCAGCATCAGCCTGGCCAACGAAGCCAACTATAGCGATGGTCATTGTTACGCATTTGCATACCAGTATCTAAAACTGGGGAAAGTGGTAGGCATGCCGGTGCCAGGCACTTGTTCGTTTGCTGCATGGGAAGGTTTGCAGGATGGGCAAACCCGCTGGGGCACAGTGCCCATGGGCGTACGCATGATGGATGGCAGCGGCAGATACCTCGAAAACTACCAAACCGAACCCGATATTAAAGTAATGAACGAGTACAACCTGGTAAACAAAGGCAAAGACCAACAGCTGGAAGCGGCAGTGGCAGAGTTGATGAAAGAACTAAAATAATCCACGGCTGTTACAGTGTTTAAGCCCAATCGGAAACAATGCCGATTGGGCTTTTTGCTTTAGAAGCAGCAACTTTTCAATTCATCTAACAAACCGCTAATTTTCAACCCCCATGCAGGCTCGGAAATCCCAGCACTTTTCGCCTTATTTTGCTTACCAACGGCAGTACTCTTTTCGTCGTTTTATCCACAAAAATGTTAACCAGATCAGCTTTTCATTTTAAACCAACCTGTGTTCAAGTGATAAGCGCAACGCTACCTTTCTTGGTTAAGAATAATTCGTGTGTTTAGTTTTTTGATTGGTGGATAGTGCTTGTTGATTAGTAGGCATTTCTCTGCTCTTCAACTTTTTCTAACCGCTATCCACTACCCACCGCCAACTAAGAACTACTCACTCCCCACTTTCCACGCTGTCCTGAATCACATAATTCAGCAAATGTTTTATCAGGGGTTGCACCAATTCTTCGGGCGTATAGGGTGTATAGTGGCTGCCGCTTTTACCCCTTTCGCCGCTGTTGGCCCAATCAAACCGGTATTGTTCGGTGCCGGGTATATATTCGCCTTTCAGTTTCAGTTCCAGCATGCCTTCGTACACGCTGCCAAATTCTTCCACATCAAGCCCGCCGTAGTTTACCGCAATGCCTACTTTATTCTCGTTTTCAAAATAGCTAAGCGATTTTACCACATCAAGCAGCACTTTGTTGCTCAACCGGCATTGGTGTAAATCGTAATGCGGACAGGTAATAGTATGGTAGCCAAACAAATCGCCCTGCAAGGCCATAATACCAAGTTGCCTGCCAAGCGCAGGTTTTTCAAACAGGGCAAAGGTATTCAGCAGGCCTTGCCAGCCATCGTAATGGCGGTCGGCTTCGGGCGGTTGTAATTTACCGGCCAATTTGCGCAACCGCATCAGGCTGAAATGGTTGAAGTAAATTTGGGTAAAACGTTTGGTTTCGGGTGTTTTGCTATCGGCATATATCAGGTTGCGTTCTTCTATTACAAACAAAAACACCAGGCGGTAAATAATGCGCAGCATGTGCCGGTAGTATTCATCAGGGTCAAGCTGCCCGTCGTCAATGGCTTTGCGTAAGGCGGCATTTTCAGGATGATTCACAAAACCATTGGCAAGGTTGAGGATGGCTTTTTCCACCGCCATGCCAAGGTTGCTGCGGATGGTGCTGCCGGCGGCCAACCCATCCTGATGGTAATGCTCGAGGATGCTTTCGCTGCCCGTATCCATGCTTTTGGGCATACGCGAGGCATGCAACAGCCGGTAAAAGATAACGAAGTCCGCATACAGGTCTTCGTCCATCATTTTCTCAAGGTTGAACTCCACATAGCTGAGGCGGGTAATACGGCTTGCATCGCGAAGCAGGCGCAGTTGCCGGCCATTGGTTACCAGCCCGTATAGGTATTCGCTGTGGCTCAGGCATTCCTGCATCAGCGCATGCGGGCTTGCCCGCAGCAGCTTGCTATCGGGGGCGACGGTCTAGCGATTCGTTGTAGCCGTCTATAAAAATGGGAAAGTTGTCGAGGTTGGTATCTCGGTAACCAATGGGAAATAATTTGCCATTGAGTTCTTCCGATTGCCGATTAAAATTCAAGTTGTAGCCGAGGTTGGTCAGCAGCGGCACCATCCAGAAATTGCGGGTTTCGGATGTGCCGGTTTCGCCTTCCTTTAGCCTTGCAAGTTTGCTTTTAAAAATGGTCCATTGCCCCTTGGCTTCCTGCCATGCAAGGCTTATTTCATCTTTCAGCCTGGCATCGGTAAAGCCGGGTACAAAATCCTTGCCCTGCTGATGCGGGGCCTGTTCGCCGCGTATTTTGCCGAGCAGGTCGCTTGAAATGATGGAGCCTTGTATTTCAATGGAAGGGAAGGTCATATAGTAAATAAGGAATAAGAAATAATAAATAACGAATGATAAAGGGTGGGTTTTCGGGTACAAAGGGGAAAATGAAATTCCACAAACGGGTTAATCCCGGTAGTTTTCCGGGGGACTTTCTGTGTATTCTTTTGTGATTGCTTCATTTTATTAAGTGGATTAATTCTCATTTATACCGACATTTATACCGACATTTTCACCGAACTTTATACAGAACTTTATACCGAACCTTATACCGAACCTTATACCGAACCTTTCCTGACATTTACCATAGCATTTACAGTGCCATTTACAGTGCCATTTACAGTATCATAAATGGTGTCAATTATGGTATCATTTATAGTATCATCTTTGGTATCATTTCCTTTTTTCATTTACAGGATTATTTAAAACGATACTGACCGACGTTTACACCGTCATTTATACCGTCATTTATACCGTCATACTTAAGTTTCGCAAACTTCCCATCTGCCTGATTTATCACTGCCTATCCTTTTAATGATGCCAGCCTTTTTCATTTTGGCAATTTGCTTTGCAATTCCACTTCTTGTCAAGCCCAATTTTACAGACATTTCTGTTGTAGTAATTTGGGTATTCTCTTTTATTAATTGAAGAATTTTCTGTGCACTTTTCTGTGTACTTTTCTGTGTACTTTCTTGTGCACTTTCTTGTGCACTTTTCTCCGAACGAGGAAAAATGACGGAAAACATGCCTTCCTTATGGAAAACAGGTTCCGGCAGACCGGCGGTTTGCATCAGGTCGCGCATGCGGCCAATGCCCGAACCTACCTGTTCTACAAGGTGCATACGGGCAAAAAGACCGAAGATTAACGGATTGCGGGAATGGCTGCGTTTGCCAAACTCCGCATCGGGGATGGCGCTTACCAATCCGCCGGGGTTGGAGATTTCTACCCGGTTATTAAACACTTCCACCTGCGTAACAGCGCCTTTGTCGTAATAATCGCGGTGCGAAAGCGAGTTGATGATGGCTTCCCTGAAAACCGTTTCCGGAATTTCCCAGATCTCTTTTCTTGGGCCCGAACCTTGTCCTTCAATATCGTAGCGCACATTCAGTTTTCCTTTTAGCCATTGCATGGCCTGCCGAAATTGCTGATACAGGTTGCCGCCAAAGAGTTTATCATCGGCAATATACCGCTTGTCAGTACCATCAAAAGCCACACAACGCACCATCGCCTTTTCCATAAAGGCTTCGGGCTCTTTGCCAAAAAACAATACCGCCCCGTTTTTAAGGTCTGATCGTTGTTGTACAATTTCAGGTTACTGAATAGCTGACTATCGGGCACATTGGCGCTTATTCTTGCTTCGGCCTTAAACCCAGATAGCCATGGCCGTCATTAAAACCACCGTTTAGGCGTATGCCGACTGGCAGAGCTTCCACACCCAGCTCCTCTTTTCGCTTGCTTGTTTCCTAAAGTGTTGGAACAAATTTTGAACAGGATAGTGCTGGTATGAACTTGACGATGAAAGAAATAAAAAAACCGGGTTACGTAATTGCCAAACAGGCATGCGAGAGTTGGGCATTTGGCGGAGAAACCGCACTTGTGGGTAGGGCGTTCAGGTATTGGCTTCACTCATGTTTTCCACCACAGCTTTTATCAACGGCTGCAAATCACCATCGGCAGGAGGGTGTAAATAGTTGTGTATTGTTAACCAAATATCAACAGCAATCCATTCTTTCCGCAAAGCATTACATCCGGGCCGATGCCCCATTTAGTTTATCGCTCAATGCGGCGTTCCAGGGGTTAAAAGGATCGTTTGCGCCCAAGTTAAGCCATTCGCGATACGATTTGTATTCAGGGTGCTTGGGGTTGGCCATAGCCTCCTTAAGCAAGGCATACCCGTGCACGCCCCCGCAATCCTCGGGCGGGCAGGCGCCTTCTGCTGCCAACAACCAATCCGCTTTATTCCCACCCGCCGATTTGTGCACCGCCAAAACAGTAATTTCATGCTCCCAATAATCGCCGAAGTCGTAAACATACAGCAGGGCATCGCCGGGTTCGCTCAAATAAGCACCCACCTTTTCCGTCGTTTCATCCTCTGCACTCCTTTCATCTTCCTCCATGTTGGCAGCAGCGGTAATTACAAAATCATCTTGCCCGGGTATCTGAAATTCGTGGAGGTGACATTCCTGCCACCCAAAGGCAAGTTGTATAAGCCGGTGCAGTTTTAAAAACGTTATGGCGCCGGGCACTTGTATGGTGCGGGACACAGTGGGGTTCGAAATACCCCTAAGGGTGATACGGAGGGTAAATACGGGCATTGAGCGTATATGTTGGAATGAACGTGGAAATTACAGGATTTAAATCCAACTGTACAAAAGACCTTGGAATAGCCACAAAAACAGGTACATGAGTGCATGCCTATGAACTGGGAATGCCCGAACCAAAATGCGTAATCCTGCTTGGCACCCAAAAGACACAGGGCAAAAACCACGCGGCTCGTATAACATGCTAGCCTGCGCTACACAGCACCACTTAGCGGGTGGGCTTCTTTAAGTTGGAGTAATCCCAGCTCCTATCTCCCGAAATTATCCACTGGCTGTTTTCGGCGGTGCTGCCGCGGCTGATTTCCCAATCGGTACTGGGGCTAAGCACGGTGCCTTTTCTAAAAAAAGTGCGGTTGCGGGTATCTAATTCCTCGCCTGCTGTGGCCCACATAAGATTGTTGCGGGCACTGGTGGCACCACGGCTGCCTACCCTGCGCACCAAGGGGCTGCCAAACACATCAATAATGGCATAGGTGTTGCCATTTAGCGTAAAGGCCCCCGAGCTGGCTCTTTTTAAAAGCGCAATGGCACTATTGCCGCTAAGCTGCAGGGGGCTGCTGGCCTGTGCAGAAAGGGTGCTGGTGGTACCCCAAGAGGTATCGCGAATAATCATCATTCGATCGGCCTGTGGCGAGGCTACCAGATAACAACTGTCTTTGGGCAAGCTGGACGACAGTATAAAAAAATTGGTGCCAAATGACCATGGCGTTAGCGACAAAGAATCGGCAACGGCCATATAACCCAGCGCATAATTCGATAGGTCAATGGCCCTGCCGGTACCGTTAAACAACTCCACGTAGTGCGTGCGGGTACCATTGGCCCTAGGGTCGGTATTTATGGCCGTTGAAATTTCCGATAGCATCAGCTCGGTGGTTACAACGGGTGGTGTTGGTGGCACCACTTCAAAATCAATTTTTGAAGTACAAGCCACCATAAAAACCATGGCAATGAGAATTAAGATTACGCCTCTTTTCATATATTCATTTTTAGTGCGCCTCTGCGGCTGTATAGACTGTTTAATGCTGCCAAATGAAATCCCAAAAAATCGTATAGTGTGCTGGGTTTACAACGACTGGTAGGATTTCACCTATTCATTTTTATTGTTTTTCAATTTTCGCAACAAATTCCCTAAAGGTTTCTGCTGCTGGGTGTGTGCCCGTGTGTGGAGATTTTATGCCTTCATTTTTATTCGGCTTTAAGGCCGTATAAATTTATAGCATGTGAAATTCAAAGTCCTAAAAGCATTACTGGTGTTGGGTTTAAGCCGTTTTGTACATGTTTAAATTAGCCACATAACTCATTCTTACCATTGCAAAAAAAACGATTACAGCAACAATTGCACGGCAAAATTACCCACCCACTGCTCGTTAGATACCACCATGCCCTTATTGTGAATATAGCTTACATTAATGCCCACTTTTAGGGCATTGCGCTTTAGATATTTGTTAATGCCCAGCGTTACCCAATCCTGTTTATTTACCCGCGACGAAGCCATTTCAAACTCGGGTGTAACCACCGTAAATCGGCCATCAATGGCCAAGCCTTTTTTAAACACATACGAGGTTTGCATATTAAAAGCGCTACCCAAATTGTAGTACCCGCTGGCTACTTCTTCGGTAAGCTTATTGGTAGCAGCGGTATTGGTAAATAGGTCTGCCCCTGCTACGGTGCCAACCATGTACTCGCCCACCATGGCAAAGCCTTTGTATTTAAACATGGCATCGGCCACCAGCTTGCGGTAGTTGGCAAAGCCTGCCTTACCCCCTTTTTTAAAAATCCCCACCACATTGGGGTTGCTGCTGCCATCGGCATTGCTGGCATTTACATTTACGCTGGCTGCCACGCCCAGCGCCAGCCGGGGTTTCATTTCGCGGTAAATGTCGTGGGCTATAAACGCATTGTTTTTTATAAAATCGCCCAGCGGCATTATGTCCAATCTGCCGCCATACTTGTAGCCGCCCTGGGTGTAGGCATCAAAAAAATTCTGGCCCCTGCCTGTGGTAAGCGATGCCGAAGGATATACCCGCATTTTACCCACATTAAAGTTGGTCTCTACATACAAACCCGCCTCGCGGGTGCTGCCCACAAAATTGTGCATAAGGCCGCCATACATAATGCCATCACTTGATGTACCGCCTATAGATTGGCTCATGACCTGCGCAAAGCGTTCGTCTTCCATGGCCAACCTATTGTTGGTATGGGTTTGCTTTTGGCCAAAAATAATTTTAGCCTGCTTGCTCAGCTTATATCCAGCCCAAGCTTCCAAAATGGGTGTGGTGCCGGTAAAGTCGGTAACCAGCCCCATGGTAATTTTATTTTTATAGGTACTGGCAGCCACCGCAATTCTCACCAAATTGAGGCTCATGCGGGTGCTGTTGGGTGTGGCCACCAAACTTGGGATATTGGTGTACTGTACGCCGGGCTGGGTGGTGGTAAGTAGATTAATCTTTGTGCCTTCGCCCTTACCCAAATTTATAAAAACACCCTCGCCCTGGGCATAGGTAAACGTAGAATCTATATTGATGGATTGGGCCAAACCCCTGTTGGCCAACACAATACACAGGCCGCTTAAAATAAAGCGCATCTTATTAAACATATACAAGTGGTTTAAAGCTGAATGGTAAATTGGATTTGCGAATAATAAGTACCCCGTTGCGTAGCGGTTTTCAAGGCATCCTGAAGTTCGTTGTATCCCGTTTGAAGCTGAATCTTTAAATTATGATCGGATAAATAACGTGTAATCACCATGGCGTAGTAGTTGTCAAGCTGGTCAAATGTGGCAGTAACCACATCGCTGTTAAGCGAGGAATACCGCAAGCCAACGGCCCAGTTTGAGGGCAGCACATAGCCACCTTGAATATTGTAGCCGCTGCCCAAATTTAACCGCGACCGTACCAAATCTTTTGTTTGCACTTCGGTTTGGTTGGTTGCATAGGGCGAAAACGTACCATTCAGGCGAAACTCGCCTTTTATGCCATTGGGCACCTGGGCGGCCGTGGTTACAAAGCTGCCCAAAGCATAAAACCCTTTGTATTTAAACAGAAAATCGGTGCCAAATTTTGAGTAAGAAGGAAACAAATGCGCGCCATCGGCACCGGCGTAAATCCACCTGCCGCCGTTGGTTCCCTTGGCCGATGTGGCCGATTGGTTGTAACTGTACACCACGCCAATTACCAGCTTGGGCTTATCTTCCCGGTACAAATCGTCCATGTAGAATTCACCGAAGCGTGCAAACTTTCCAAAGGGCAGATAATCGAGTCGTACGCCATACTTTAAGCCCCCATAATTTCTTTGCAACCCACTTCGGCTATCGCCGGTGGTAATGGAGGCATAGCCTTTAAGCCACTGATTGTTTCCGAGGCGATAATTTCCCTTATAACGAATGCCGAAATCGAAGATGGCATCAAACGCCTCAGATACAGCGCTGCGATCAATAAAACCCAGGCTTTCCCCCTCTATTCGCGTTTCACGGCTATCAATATAATCGGCCCTTAGCCCAAAGTTAAACGCATGGGTTCTATTGGGTCTGTACTCAATATTTGCCTCTTGTAGTGTGGTGTTAAACGAGCGGTTGCCGGTGGTTACGCTTTGGTTATTGGACGAGAAATTGAGACGCGCCGAGAGGCTGATTTTGCTGTCGAAAATATTGCCAAAAAAATTCAATCTGGCCCTGGGTATTTCAAACATCGACATCCGCGACGACAGGTTTTTTTGGGTAGAACTTACCCCATAAACGGTTTGCATAGTTTGGTTCATGTTCCAATTGCCGTTTGCCGAGCGCAGGGTAACACCATCGCCCAGTTGGTAGCCCTGCTTCAGCCGCACCACCTGCACGCTACCATAAGGCTCTTCCACGCCTATTTGGGTGCTATCTTCCATGTAGCGTACTTCTTCCTGCGCCCACAGCACTTGGGCACAACAAAGGCCGGCGCCAAAAAATGCCATCCTTATTAGTTCAACTGGCCTCATCATACACGTTATTTAGCAGTTGTTTTGTAAAATTTATTTTTTTCACGCGTTACGGCACCACATCACTTTTGCACACCCAACAGGCAAGGCAGCCCCGTTTCGGCCATTTTGCCATTGTTGTGGCCCACATCGGGCACCAATATCAGCTCCCAGTTAAATACCGATTGCAAATGTGCAGCGGTTGCTTTACAGTTTTCGAAATAGTATTTGCCCCGCTCAAACCGCGTTTTGCCTTGCGCTTCGGCCTCATCGGTCACGTTGAAACCCACACTGCTTCTATCGGTATCGGCAGTGCCCAACAGCACACATACGCGGGTGGCAAAAAACCGGGCCAGCTTTGACGTATCTACCGGGCTGCCCTTTAGGCCATACGGAAACGCCATTTGCACATCGGGCAGGGTGTACCAGCCCGCATTGGCCATGCCAGCCCTTATAACGCGGGGTCCATCCACAAACATTAAAAACCGGTGCACAAACTGGGCCCCTGCCGAGTGGCCGTATAAATAATACCCGGTACTTTTGCTTTCCGTTTTCTTCACCACAAAGTCAAACAAAGGCTCTATTAAAGAAAAACTCCACTGCTTGGCAGCGGTAAAGCTTTTTCTGTTGCGGTCATAGACATTGCCCAAGTTGTACAAATCGGCACCGTTGTAGTCCTCTTTGTCAAACTCGGGAGCAATAACAATGCAGCCCAGCGTGTTGGCAGTGCTAATAACCCCATCCATATACGCCGAAGCATCACGTTCTGCACCATGCATTAGCATAACGATGGGCAAATTTGCAGCATCTGCCTTGGGGCTATAATAAAACACCTTTATGGGGCTTTTCATCTTGCCCCCGTTATCAAAATAAAATGCCATTTTACCCACCGTACTGGGCGTGGGTTGTGCGGTGGAAACATGGGCCATGGCAAAGCAAAGCAGCGCAAATACCCATCTCATGTTCATATTATTTCTATTCTTCATACTCAAGCTACTGGTTTTGGCAGCTGTGCCAAATGTGTACCCGTTGGCGGGGGCTTGCTGCGCTGTCCATTTGGCAAATCTACCGTCCACTGGCAATTGTGGCGCCTTCATTAGTCTATCACCAACTTTTGCCAAATGCGCTCGGTGCCGTTTGATGCGCTTAGCACGTAAACCCCGGTTGGCGGCTTTTTGTCCATATAAAACTGTACTACCTCCGTTGCAAAGCGGTGGTTATGCATGCGATGATAAATGTTGGCACCATTAACACCCACAATGGAAATGGCGTAAATGCCAACCGGTATGTTGTCGAATTTTACCGTAAACACATTGCTCCGCACGGGATTGGGCGTCACTGCCAACGATGCCGTTTGTGCGGCGGTGTTGTTGATTAAAATAATTTGCGAATAGGTGCTTTTTCCATCAAAGTCCACCTGCTGCAACCTGTAAAATAGATTTCCGGTGGGCACTTGGGCATCGGTATAGTCGTAGGCTACGGTGGTGGTTGAGTTTCCACGACCCGCTACCGTACCAATGGTTTTAAAACTGGTGCCATCGCCCGAGCGTTCAATGTTAAAGTGGCGGTTATTTTGTTCGTTGGCGGTTACCCAGCTCAGCGCCACGTTCGAAGCCAGTCTTTTGCCCGAAAAGCTCAGCAGTTTTACGGGAAGCGATGGCGCGGCATCCTGCGTATTGTCGGTAAAGGCTTGCGCTTGCAGGTTTGTGCACACAGCGCTTAGGGCAATTGTAGCTGCTGCAAACGCCCAAGTCATGTATTTTGATGTCATATAATTTTTTTAGATTTTTTCTGCAATGAGAACCTGTTTTATGTTCGAAAAATGCGTAGGTACCCGATGCCATTTTCAATGGATGGGGTAAGCTAGCATTATAGTTTTTCCACCACTATCGACAGCCGATTTTCGCCCACTTGCGCAGCATCGTTGGCATCAATGCCAAGGCTAAAGCTGGCCCCGCTTTTTAACACCGTAAAAGTATTGGTCACTTTATCGTGCAGCAACAGTTTTACCTGGGCGCCCATGTTGAGGCTGTTTACGTTAACGGTGTAGGTTTGCTTGCCATAGGCTTTTGGCAGCGCAATACCCAGCGGAATAGCAGTAACACTGGTGTTAAAGTAGCTGGCCGAAAGCTTGTGCCTGTCTGTACTTACCGCATATAGGCTAAGGCCATCGTTCATCAGTTTTTCGGCGTCGCTGGCATCTAAGCCATTGCTGGAAGCGTCGTTAATGGCCACCATCAGCCTATCTACTTCTACACCATTACCCAATATTTGCAGGTCTAGGGTCGGGGCCTGGTTGGGTACTCTAAACACGGTAGGGCAGCCAACACAAGTGTTTTTGTTTGCCTCGGTAAAGTTTAAGTTGCTGGCCACGTTGGCTTTTACAAAAAATGCCGAATATGCCGGAATAATGTACGAGGCAGGAATAGGGCTAACCGTAATGTAGGCGCCGGTTTGCGGATTGCGCAGGTAAAAGGCGTTGGCCACATTGGCGCCTGCTGCGGTAAGCACAGCACCTATATCAACGGGCGATGCATAGGGATTGCCTACTAGGTTGTAACCTGCTGTGGCGCCGCTGCCACCCAACACCAGCGGTACAGAAACGTTGCCGGTATTTAGCGTTCCCGTCATGTCAAGGGTTACAGCCGCGGGCGTGGCCTCTGTGGCATCTAAAGTGCCTGCCTGCCCTTTGGTGCCCCGCGTGAGCACCCTTATACCCTGGCCCACGCCCCAATTGGTGCCTGTAGCGTTTAAAAATGGTCTCCACCCACCATCGTTTGTGGCATTGCCGTTGGCATCGGCAGTAGAAAAGAAAAATGCGCTGGGGTTATTGGTGGCGGTGGTGGTAAAGCCATCACCCACGGTTTGCCCCGCCTGGCCCATGGTGCCGGCAGTATTGCCCGTAATGTCTAGCTCTGTGGTAAGCTGGCTGAGCGGCTGGGCAGCATTAAAGGGATGGCTTAAAAAACGATAGCGCCTAAAGCCACCCGGTATAAATCTTTCCACCGTTGCCGCGCCAGTAATGGCAGCGCCCGTGGCCAACGTGCCTATGGAAGCCGTGCCAGTGGCGTCGGATTTTAACATTAACCTACCGTTGGTGGCCAACGCAGTGGCAGAGTTTATAACCAGGCTACCCGTTGGTAAAATGGTAAGATTGGTGGTGTTTGAAGGTGCCGTAATGGTGGCGCCCGATAGCAAGTTAATGGTCAGTCGGCCCGAAACCGTAATGTTTCCAGGTACTGCAAACGATTTATTGCTTGCCACAGCAGAATTGGAAAGGGTGAGGTTGGCGTATGCCCAGGGCGTAATGCCCTGAACACCGGTTTGGCTTGTGGTACCCCTGTTATAGTCAACGGTAGAGTTGCTACCCAACGTAAGTGCGGGCGTGGTGGCCGCATCTTGAAACAGCAATGTAGCATTGGTGGTGGCCACCGTTACTGGTATGGCAACACCCGTGGTGTAAAGCCCACCTACGCCAGGGGCAGTAACAGAGCCTGACCTACCGGCCCTAAACGTGCCATTTATAACTACCGAACCACCCGACTTAATGGCAATGTACTGACCCGATGAGCCAATGGGCCCCGATAGCGTACAACCCTCGTTTACCGTTAAGCTACCCACCACCATCGATACACCACCCATATCAATATTAGCGCCATTTATGAGGGTAACATTGCCAAAGGTTCTGCTGGTGGATGTGGAAAGTGTACAACCGTCGAAAACCAGATCTAGATTGGGATTGGTGAGCACCTGAAACGATATGGCGCTGGTATTTCGGTAAATAATTCTGTGCGTACCGGAGCTGGGTACCGATACATCAAAATTATTGTTGCCCGCGCTGGTAATTTGTGAACCTGCCGCAATGGTAATGGTAATGGCAGGCGAGGGTGTGGCGGGCGTAGCCGTGGTGGGGTTGCCCATTACAATACGCGAGCCCGTGCCTGTTACCGCCCACAAACCACTGCTGTGGGTTATGGCCGCGGCATTTACAATAATAAAGGTTTGGCTGGCGGCAGTAAAATCAGCCGGTGCGGTGCCGCCGCCATCGGGGTTTGCACCCCAGCTGCTTAGGTTGTTTAAGTCGCCCGTGCCCTTGTAATAAAAGCTGGCCTGGCCAAAAACCTGCTGCCCAGCCACCAGCGCAAACAGCACAAAACAAATGCGCCAGACAGCCTTGCTTGCAAAACGACCGAGCGGCAATACAGTGTTAACTTTTTTCATACGCAAATAATTGAATTTTAAAAAAATGAACCTTAAAAACCTTTACAAAAACCCATTAGCCTATGTCAAAATAAAATGGATAAGCCGCTAGCAAATAACCTGTTTATAAAAATAATGTTTTCAAAAAAAAATCGCCACAATTGGGTGTAATAATATGTTAATCCACTTTTTGCCGCCATTGGCACGTAACGAACCCGCTCTTTTTTATTCTACTGCTCTACTCACTACCTCCGTATTAGCTTAAGACCCAGTTGCCTCTCCATCCCTTTTTTTTCATCCTATCCACAGGCGGCCACCCCATGCGCTGCTCCAGTTTACAGATTCACCGCTTGGGTGGTTTGCACCGTGGCTGCCGGCACCAGCTCGCTTTTTTTATGAAAAGCAGCCTCCATTTTTGAGCGGTCAAACATTTTTTCGCTACACGAAATAACAATGCTAGCCACACCATTGCCAATAAAATTGGTGATGGCCCTGGCTTCGGACATAAAGCGATCTACACCCAGCAGCAACGCCAAACCCTCAACCGGTATCACTTTTACGGCACTCAGGGTGGAGGCAAGAATTACAAATCCGCTGCCAGTTACCCCAGCTGCGCCCTTAGAGGTCACCATCAGCACACCCACAATCATCAGCATTTGCTCCATATTTAAACTCACCTGAAACACCTGTGCCAAAAACAACACCGCCATGGACAAATAAATGGATGTGCCATCTAAGTTAAACGAATAGCCCGTAGGCACCACCAAACCCACCACCGATTTGTGGCATCCCATGTTCTCCAGTTTTTCCATTAAAGAGGGCAATGCAGCTTCGGAGGAAGATGTACCCAACACAATGAGCAACTCGTTTTTAATGTAATTTAAAAATGCACCCAACTTTACCTTGTAGTAGCGCAAAATGCTGCCCAGCACCAGCACCACAAATACCGCCATAGTAATGTAAACGCAGGCCATTAGTTTGGCCAGTGGCACCAGTGTGGCCAAGCCATATTTGCCAATGGTAAACGCCATACCGCCAAAAGCACCAATTGGCGACACCTTCATTACCAAATGCAAGGCCCGGAAAACATATTTGGAGGCCAGATGGATGGGCTTTAAGATTTTTTCTTTTGTGCGCAGTTTACTAATGACTATGCCACCAACAATAGAAAGCAGCAGCACCTGGATGGTAATGTTTTCTTTAAAAAACTTGCTCCACGATACCGATACTTCGCCACCGTAGGCTGCTGTGCTTACTTTTTGTACTGCTGAGGTATCTACCCCTGCACCTGGCTGAACCACATAGGCCACCACCACGCCAATAACCAATGCCAGTGTGGTTACCACTTCAAAATAGAGCAGGGCCTTGCCGCCCACACGGCCCACACGCTTTAGGTTGTCCATGCCGCATATTCCAGTTACGATGGTTAAGAATATGATGGGGTTTATAAACAGCTTAATAATGGCAATAAAATATTTTCCCAAAGGCTCCATGGCCACGCCCGTGGCGGGATAAAAGTGGCCGAGTAAGATGCCGGCAGTAATGGCCAATAATACCCACGCGGTAAGATTGGAGAAAAGTTTCTTTATCATGGGGTTGTTATTGAAGCGTTTTACGGAGATGATTTTTCTGAAAATGACGGGTTGGCAATGTTGTTGCTCTTTCCACAGGCAATCGGTGCTGTAAAAAAGTATCAGCACAGGGGTTGTGCCAACACGTTGTGGTCTTGCTTACAGTAATGGGTACCCCATGAATCACGCCAGAAACTATTTCGAAGGCCATAGGACAGCCCAAGCCGGCCCCACGTCCGCCAAAACAAGACGATAAGTGCTTGTATTTTTTCACACAGCAAGCTATTTTACGGTTTGCAAACAATTGTCGTGGTAAAGATGACCATTCAAAGCATTACATTTGTTACCAGTTCGTTTTGGATACCTTTCTAAATAGCAGCCATGGGTTTCGGAAACTGAACCTGAGCTTTCGGAAACTCATAAACATTTGAAAATCAATTTATTATATTGGTGTTAAAAAAAGGCAAAGAAGAAATTATCTACCTGCTGAATAAGGCCATTGAAAAATTTCAGCAAGAAACGGGTAAAGAAATAGTTCAAAACACCAATCGTAAGAACTATGAAGGCCTCTCTGTGGCCCTTAGCCACATCAGTAATGCTTTGCCTTACACTGCACAGCAACTTGGCCATGGCCACTACTCAGCCGACCCCAAGGGCGAAAAACAGGCCTACCCTTTTCGCAAATACGACATTACCGGCGGGCAAATAAAAGACGCCTTAATGGGCTTGGTGGCGCACCCAAGGCAGCACATGGTAGATGCCTGCTATATTTATTTGTATGGTGTGGGGCGCCTTGCCTTTGAAGCTAACCCTACAGATGCGTTTTTGATTCAGCAACAAAACGACGGTGCCGATAAAACGGATGCGCTATCGCTGTACCAGGAAAATCAGCTGCTGCGGCAGCAGTTGGGGGCGCTTCAAAAAACAGAGGCAAAACAACCTGCGGTAAAACAAAGCAGGCTGCGGTGGCTGGCACCTGCATATATGGGCTTGGTGGCATTGGTGGGGCTATGCATTTACTACTATGTGCAGTACAGCAGGGTGGCTAGCGAGTGGCACACCATAAAAACCGATTTTAACCTGTTGCCCTACCGGGTAACCGCGGCCGAACGGCAGCAGCTGGAAGGCGTTTGGATTTGCTATACCGGTTCGCCACAGGCGCGCATTTCCGACCCCAACCGCTTCCAAAAAGTGGTGTCAAACATGGTAGAAATTGTCTATAAAGACGGCTACTTTTTGTACAACCGTTTTGGTGCCAGCTTTAACCACAGCGGTTATATCCAGTTTGAATCGCCGGGGCTGCTGAGCATACACTCCAGCGTAAAAAATGCGCAAGGCGTGGTGGAATCCCCGCGGCACAGCCTCATGTCGTTCGATAGCACAGGCGCGTATTTTTCTGCCATATCGGCGTCGTGGAATTTTGATGTGGGCAGCAACAACCAAATTATTGGCATTCGCGAAGCATACCAAAAACTGGGTGCAGGAGGCCAATTGGAAGAAGTAATAAACTCGGTAGAAAACGCTAGTTGCCAATGCAAAATCATCCGCTGGCGCACCCCTAGCGGTACGGTACAAACCTTTTACCTCAAAAATATTGCCCTCGAAACCCTGCAAGACTCCGCGCTTTCGTTACTGATAGACGAGCGCAGCATATTGCCTAAAAATCCCAGCCAAAAGCTGTTGGTTGACAAAGCAGTGAAATAGCGGGGTGCAGGGGTCAATTAATTCGTAGGTGCCTGTTTTTAACATCCAGCATCGTTTCCGAAGCCGACCCTCGCCGGGCCATGCACCACGCAAAAAAGCACCCGCAAATCTTGTTTACGGATGCTTTTTTTGGGTTAGCCTAAGGCATTTCCCCTACTCCACCATTACCTTAATCTGCCGGCTGCCATCGGCGCTTTGCAGCCGCAGGTGGTACAGGCCGGGGCTAAGGTGTTGCGGCAG
>RDXD01000525.1 GCA_004292575.1 Bacteroidota bacterium | reverse complement strand
CGTAAGTATGCCGTTTTTAACTAAGAAAAGCACATCAAAGATTTTATTAGCAAATCTCTGTTACCGTGAAGGTGCAGGCGAGGCGAATGGCCGACTAAAGGAACTTTTGGCTGACGAGCAATTTGGGTTTTGCGCCTACACCGAAAAAGGTTTGGAACCGCTTGATTCGGTGGAAGTTGAGCATTTTGAAGCCGGAATAAAATACAATGACAATTATTACAACTATTACGCAGTCGTTCGTTGGGCCAACCAAGGAAAACTGGATGCTAGGTTCAAAGATAAACCTTTTTTTACCGATACTTTCTACCGAACTTACGACGGGTTTAAAAAGCGCATTGGATTTGCAAACAATGTTTTTTATGAAATTGATCCCGCCGATAGCAATGCTAGAGACCTAATTGATTTTTTGCGGCTGAACAACGACGAATTGTGCAAGCAGCGCCATAATTATGTGAACAGAATGAAAGAATTGTTTAATGACGACCTAGCAAAAATGGAAAGTTATTTTAGGTCAAATCGTACAGAATTAAATTTTGCCACCGCACTTGATGCCGCTTTCAATTCAAACTTTTTCGACATGATTATCGCTAAAAAAATCTAAAATCCCATTATCCACACCTACTAAAATCTTCACCTCCCCAAATCATTAAATCCTCAAATCAATAAATCTAAAAATTTACCATGAACCTAGGCTACTTTAACTACCCCCTGCCCACCAACGAACCTGTGCTGAACTATGCCCCTGGTAGCAAAGAGCGTGAAGCCCTGCAGCGCACCCTGACCGAACTGAAGAAAAAGCCCATTGATGTGCCGCAATATATTGGTGGCAAAGCCATTAGAAGCGGTAAAAAAGTGGCCATGCATCCGCCGCACGAGCGTGCCCATGTGCTGGGTCATTTTCACGAAGGCGAAGCCAAGCACGTGCACCTTGCTATAGATGCTGCGCTAAAGGCGAAGCCGGCCTGGGAGGCCATGCCATGGGAAGACCGTGCCGCCATATTTTTGAAAGCAGCAGACCTGCTGGCCACCAAGTATCGGTTTCACATAAATGGCACCACCATGCTGGGGCAAAGCAAAAATGCGTACCAGGCCGAAATTGATGCCGCATGCGAGTTAATTGACTTTTTGCGGTTTAACGTGCATTTTCTAAGCCAAATATACCAGCAGCAGCCCATAAATGCGCCCGGCGTGCATAACCGCATGGAGTGGCGCCCGCTGGAGGGCTTTGTGCTGGCGGTAACACCGTTTAACTTTACGGCCATTGGTGGCAATTTGCCCACCAGCGCTGCCATGTGTGGTAATGTGGTGGTGTGGAAAGCGGCCGCTACACAAATTTATTCGGCGCAAATGTTTATGCGCATTTTAATAGAAGCAGGCTTGCCGGCTGGCGTTATTAACCTGGTGTATGTAAATGGCCCTACCATTGGCGAAGTGTGTTTTAACCACCCCGAGTTTGCCGGTGTTCATTTTACGGGCAGCACGGGTGTGTTTAACCAAATGTGGGCCACCATTGGCGCCAATATGGCCAAATACAAAAGCTATCCGCGCATTGTGGGCGAAACGGGTGGTAAGGATTTTATTTTGGTACATAAATCGGCCGATGTGGATGTGGCAGTAGCGGCCATAGCTAGGGGGGCTTTTGAGTATCAGGGGCAAAAATGCAGCGCCGCCAGCCGCGTGTACCTACCCAGCAATTTAGCCGAGCGCATAAAAGCCAAGCTGGTGGCCGAGGTAAAAACCATGAAGATGGGTAGTACCGAAGATTTTGGCAATTTTATAAACGCCGTGATTGATGAGCGCAGCTTCGACAAGCTAAAAAAGTACATTGACGCAGCACTGAAAGATAGGAAAGTAAAAGTGATAGCTGGTGGTACATGCAGCAAGAAAGAGGGTTTCTTTATTGAGCCTACCATTATTGATACCACCAACCCTAAGTACGTAACCATGTGCGAAGAGTTGTTTGGACCTGTGCTTACAATTTACACCTACGATGCCGACAACTTTGAAGCTGTGTTGGATTTGGTGGACAGCACATCGCCATACGCGCTTACCGGGGCCGTGCTTTCGCAAGACCGCGAAGCCGTGGCACTGGCCACCAACAGGCTTCGGCACAGTGCCGGTAATTTTTACATTAATGATAAATGTACCGGTGCGGTGGTTGGTCAGCAGCCCTTTGGTGGTGCCCGCGCCAGCGGTACTAATGATAAAGCCGGCAGCATGATTAACCTGTACCGCTGGCTAAGTGCCCGCACCATTAAGGAAACCTATAACCCGGCTACCGATTACCGCTACGCTTTTTTGCATTAAGTATGCCAATTGATGCGCTTGACCTTAGCCTGCGCACATTACTTGCGTAACCCTGGCTGTTGGCAAGGTGTTGCGCAGCGGTAGCATGCATGTTTTTGGTGGTTTGCCTGGGTTGCCGCATAGCCTAAGGTAAGCGTAAAGGCTATTGCCTTAGTTGGGTAGCTTAAAGCTTTGCTTTGGCAACCATTTTTTGCCCTTGCCAATTACAAGTACCGTTCGGTAAGTATTTTGGTGTGGTGTAAAAAGTGCCCTACCAAGATAAAGCCGAGTGCATTTACCGAAATGGCGCTGCCATTAGCATGGCCTTGGCGTAGCTAATCTGACGCTGAAAAACTTTCGAACAGCAGCACCGTGTTGCTGCGTAGGTGTATCATTTCGTGGGTCACTTGTTCCAAAGTTCGGTGGCTGGCAGGTGCCATGGCAGCGTATTCATTTTCGTTAAATCCCGGCAGGCTTTGGGTTTCGGCACGAGCCACGCATAAGGCGCGGTAGGCCATAATGCGTTCGGTATCTATACAGTGCTGTATTACTTGCTTTATGGTCCACTTGCCGGTTGCGTAGCCGTAGTCGGCTTTTTGGGGGGGCAAATTTTGTAAAAAAGCAGTCATGGGCAGCACCGATTGCTTTAGCGCATCTAGGGCATCTTGCTCGGTGGTGGCATTGATATACGTGCTGTAAAACGGTGCAAACTCGGTGTTGCTGGGGCGGGGCATGGGTATTAATTTTTAATGGGTTACAGATGACGGTACCAGCGTATCATACACCAACACCTTTTGCCAAAGGTTGCTGTATTTTTCTATAAACGCAAGGTGGATGGGGTGTTTTTGGTAGCTGTTCTGGTCGTCGATGGTGCTAAAAAACATCAATTCGCTTACGTCGTAGCTGGCATCTACCACGGTCCGCTCTTCGGTAGGCGCCGGTATGCCAATTAAAAGCTGTTTTACCTGAGGTATGGCAGCCAGGCTATGCAGCCCTTCCATAAGTTGGCGTAGGTGGTCGGCATTGCCGGGCTGTTTAAGCCAAAAAAACACGTGGTGAACCACTGTGCTGTAAGCGGAATGGCTATTTGTGGGTAGAAGCGACATAATGATTTTTTTGAAGGTGATGGATGGATGCCATTATCGCTATAACTAGCTGCATTCGGCATTCAGAATTTCAATGGTTTGGTCGAAAAATGCTCGGGCCCGTTCGGGGCTGCTGCCAATACACACCATACCCAGTTTGCCATACTGGCTTATGCCACCCACCATGTGCAGCATCACCCCCTCTTGGCTGGCAGCAGAAAACATCAGTTGGTGGAAGGCGGCAATTTCCATGAGGTCATCGGGGGTGAGCCCTGCGTAGCACGGGTTTACAACATTATCGCTGGCAAAATAAAAGCACTTGTTACCACTGGCGGTTAAATACTCCCCTGTTTCAGCATTGTAGTGCCCATCGGTTAAAAATTGTAGCATCAAGTAGGGATGAGTGGTGCCTCCTTTACGCAAATTTATTTCAATGGCGTAATGTACCCACGCTTCACTGGCTTCTTTTACCGATATAAAGTCAATGGCCATGCGACCTAATGCACCCTTTTTTACCATGGTTTGTGCTATTTTAAGCGCCTCGGCAGCTACGGTGGTGCTGTATTCTGCGCTGGCCGGGAAAATGGCACCCACAAAAATCTGCCCATCATCGCCCCCAAGCACCTGGTCGTGGGTACTTACCAATTGCACATTTCCGTTTGGCGTAATAATGCATTGTACCGATGGCGAAGCTTTGAACATGCCTTCCACAAAAGCTTCTACAATACCGCCCATTTGCGTAAACTTTTCGAAGAATTCTTCCAGCGGCAAATTTGGCGATATTGGTTTCAGGTACTGTCCAAAAGATTGGTCAATGGCTGCCTCCAACGCCAAATCGTATGAGTCGAGATTGGCATAATGATAAATGGCGTTGCCATCGCCGCTAAAGCCATCGTTCATTTTAACCACTGCTTTTTGGCGTGAGGGGTTTTGGCGTTTCAGCACGGCCAACGCATGAGCAATGTCGGCTCTGGTGTACAGGTCTTCAAAGCCGTCGGGCAGGCATACACCACTCTCCCTAAAGGTTTTTCTGCTACCCGATTTTGTGCCTTCGTAAAATTTGGCCGGGTCGGTACCGTAGATTGGGATACCCAGCTGCACGGCCAGCGATTTTTCGGCATCCGTAATGTTGTAGCAGCTGAGGTGTGCGGTGCTGAGGTGGGGGATGTGGGCTTTAATACGGGCAATCAACCTGGGCCTCGTCATAATTTTTTGCGCCAGCGGAATATTGGACGCATCGTGGCAGCTGAGCATGGTAAGCCTGCTGCGGGCGTGGTGGCCAGCTATGCCGGGCAGCATGTGCAGGTAGTAATCAATAATGCTGTCTGCCACGGGCACACTTGTAATGTAAACCACATTGGTGCGAGGCATGCGCAGCAGCATCAGCATACACAGCATACGCTCTTCATAGTGTATCACACCCTTTATTTGCTTCAGCATCTCTTTGTCCAGCGTAAGCGAGGGTACCACAACCACGGTACGCTGGGCCAGTGTATTGGGAAAAACGGTGTTGTATTGCTCAAGAAAATTGGTTTTCAAGTCTTCAAAGGCCCTGTCTTCTTCTACGGTACCCGGTACCACCTGCATGGCTGGCTTGTCAAATGTTTTTTGCATGGCAAATCAATTAATCGTTTACAGCAATTGCGGTGGTAAGTTATGAATAATTAAAGTTTCTGTCTTTTTTAGCCAAAGAAATTTTCAGGTCATTGTTGATTTTGAGAGTGTCCAAATCCACTTATCCGCCATAACAAAGCTGCAGAAGCTTGCTAAGTAGCCGATTGATGCGCCAAGCATCGCCCATTTGTACAGCCTTTGTGTGGCCTATTTGGCAACGTTTGTTCAGCACCATCCACGGTTTAAAGCCCTTGGGCGTTTTTGCCCGCGGGTGATGGGCCGGCGAAACTTTAGATAGATTGGGTGCTACTGTTTGAGCCCATATAATCCTAAAATTTAATTTGTTTGCACCATCACTAGCAAAAAAACACATAAACTCATCATCCGTGTATGGGCCAGATTTTTAAAAACTTCTGTATTGTTTTCAAAAACCACAATGGAATAATATCCTAAAGGGCCAACTGCAGGCCGGGGGTGACATCCCAATTAATGCATCTCGGCAAAATTTCACGCGGTAACCCAAGGCCTGAAAGGCCGTAATCTCCAAGCCCGGGGTGTAGCCCTGGGGACCTATAGTCATTCCCCTAATAAACCAAACGCCCCCAACAACCTATAGAAAGTAACTCAGCGGGTAAATAAAATATTGCAAAAAAAACAATCCCCAAAACAGCATATAAAATTGCTTCACGGCGAGTTTCTCATTCAAATTCAATCGGTACGCCGTCACCAGAAACGCAACCAAACCCATCCCTTCAAACAGCCAGTAAAATCCCTTGTTAATGGGCATGTCAACAAAAAATGGGCTTACCAGCAGCACCAAGTACGATAAACTTACCGCTACAACACCCGCATTAAAAGCAGCTTGCTTGCTCAACGCCAGCGCCAAGGTTTTAAACCTAAACTGTGCGTCGCCCTCGGTATCGGGGATGTCTTTAAACCACGCAATACCAAGGCTAAATCCCACCACAAATACAGTAAGGGGTATTATGTGGCCCGGCAGTTGGTACTTCCCCGTCAGCACATAAAAAAAATGCAGTGTCATCCCCAAATTCACCAATATACCCCGCACCAGCGTAATGCTCAGGGCGGCCCAACTGTAGTGCCGCTTCAGATGTATGGGTGGTAATGAGTAGGCAGCACCAATAAGATTGATGGTGCCAATCAGCAACAAGAGGAAGCCGCTTTGGGTAGCTGCCACCGCCAAGCTTAAAACCAGTGAAACCAAAATAATAACCAGCGCAGTCTTTTTGGTTAGCTTTCCTGCCGGCATTGGTAAATCGGGCTTGTTAATGCAGTCCAGTTCCACATCCACATATTGGTTTAGCCCAACAATGAAAATATTGCAGCAGATCGCACTCACCAGCGTCAACAAAAAAAGTGGGGTCTGCGGCGGCACGGCAGCAGTTTTTACAGCAATGGCATACAAAGCACCAATGCTTACGGTGGAACCCACAATGGTGTGCGGCCTGCTAAACTGCCATAAAGTTTTCGAAAATGTCATCATGCGGTTGGAATGCCTTTCAATACGTAGAGCGGCGAAAATAGGGTGCCTAGCCTGTAACAGGTAAACTGATAAGAAGTTGTGCTACAGCCCTGCGATAAAGTTTGCCAACGGTGAGTCGGCACGCTTTTTAGCACCGAGGCTAAGCCATCCCAAGCAATGGTGAAAAGGTTTATGGGTAAAACGTAGGTCAACAGCAAACGTAAAATGCTGAATGGCTTCACAAACGGAGCCAGTAACAATTGGCCTATGGTGGTGGTCACCAATATGGTCATAAACGAAGCCAGAGTGGGGCTCAAAACCTCCACCACCAGCAGCGGGCACTTACTTTGGGCAACCTTTTGCAGCCAGGCCTCCTGCTGCGATGGTGAAAAATGGTGAAACGCATTGAACATGGTAGCAATACCGGCCTTGGGTAGTGGCGCTGTGAGTACATTGTATGGTGCTTGGCAGTAGTGCATACCCGGCTCTAAGGGAATATCGTTTTGGGGGTACAGGTCTGTCAGCAAAAATTCGGCGTTGGGTAGCCTACGCCGCAGGTAGCTGGCAGGTCCACCCGCGCCACTGCACAAATCCGTAATGTGGTGCTGTTCGGTGGATTGTAGTAATGCTGTCAACACGGGTACAATGGGCTTGTACACCCCAAACACAGATACCGTAAAGCCTATAAAATCCATTTGCTGCCGCCGCAGCGTCTGCGGAAACCACGGCTGATCCTCCAATTCGGGTAAAGCGGGCATGCGCTAAAGGTAAGGCTTGGCATTACAACAGCGGCATCATGTTTCGGTGGTGCTCGGGTTCAACAAATGTCGGTAGGGTGTTCTCAAAAAACACCACATCTTTGGGGTCTAAACGCAATTACCATGACTACTCCTCGCATTGCATTGGTTACCGGTGGCAGCCGTGGCCTTGGTAGAGACATGGCCATTAACCTAGCAAAAAACGGTATGGATGTGGTGCTTACATGGCATAGCCAGCAAGCAGAGGCCGAAGCCACCGTCGCCACTATTCAAGCACTTGGGCGGCAAGCCGTTGCACTGCAACTCGATGTGGCCAAAATAGCAGACATGGACGCTTTTGTGGCCTTGCTGTCGGCCACTTTGCAATCTCGGTGGCAAACTTCCGAATTCGATGCACTCATTAACAATGCTGGCATGGGTGCCACAATACCTTTTCAGCAAATTACAGAAAACCAATTTGACGAGTTTTTGAATGTACACTTTAAGAGCGTGTTTTTTTTAACCCAAAAGTGTTTGCCATTTTTGCGTGATGGTGCCAGCATTGTTAATGTTAGTAGCGGCACCACGCGTTTTTCTATACCGGGCTACAGCGCCTATGCCAGTGCAAAAGGCGCTGTAGAGGTGTTCACAAAATACTTGGCCAAAGAGTTGGGTGGTCGCGGCATTAGGGCCAATGTGGTTGCGCCCGGCCCCATCGAAACCGATTTTAACGGCGCCGCCATTCGCAACAATCCGCAGATGAAGTCGTTTTTAGGCACGTTGTCGCCTTTGGGTAGGGTGGGCGAAGCCACCGATATTGGTGGGGTAGTTGCTTTCTTGTGCTCGGCCCAAGCCTCCTGGATCAACGGTCAGCGTATTGAAGTTAGTGGCGGCATAAATGGTTAACCGCCAAACGCATCCCTTGCTCTACCAGCGGGCTTAAAATACAGCGGTTTCGTACTGGTTTGGGCGCATCAGTGTTGCGCTCTTACATAT
>RDXD01000306.1 GCA_004292575.1 Bacteroidota bacterium | reverse complement strand
CTGCACTTTGCTGCGGGCTTTTAGCAATTGCTCGGCATCAAAACCTTGGCTGCACGCAGTTATCAGTTGCAGCCATTGGTGCGCAGCTTTGTATAGGTCGGCCAGCACCTCTTCGTAGGCCTGCGCTTGGTCTTTACTGTCGGTTACAGCGGGTTGTTTTTTTATGGCATCGGTTATGCCGCTTAGGCGCGGGCTAAACCAAGCTGCCGCCTTTGGCAGTCGGTCTTGTATAGCGGCATTTTGCTGCGGCAGTTGGTTGGGCTGGGCCAATTGCGCCAGCTGTTGTGTAAATTTAATGCCTGTATCGGCCAGCACTTGGCATTGCTCCAGCATTTGCTCTGTCCAAGGAAGGGCCTCAGCATTAAACCCCGCGGCGTAGGTGCTTATAATGGCGGGTAGTTTTTGTGCGGCTTTTATCAAACTGCTGCCATCAAAACAAAGTGCCAGCAGCTCCATTTGGTAGGTTATTTGTGCTGGCAGCAATTGGTGTTCCAGTTGCGGGCTGGCATGGGTGCGCTCACCAAAAGCCACAATACGCGGATCGGTAAATATGGCCGATGCGGGAATGGCCGTGCGCAGCACCAAACCTTGCAAGCTGGTGCAGCGGCTAAGGGCCACATACACCTGCCCCGGTGCAAACGCCTTGCCCGCATCTATAACGGCTTTTTCGAAAGTAAGGCCCTGGCTTTTGTGAATGGTAATGGCCCAGGCCAGCCGCAGTGGCATTTGCTTAAAACTGCCCAGTTCTTTTTCTTCAATGCGTTGCTGCTGCCGGTTAAGGGTGTACTGCACATTGGTCCACTCTTCCTGCCCAATGGTAATGGATGCGGTTTCACCCTCGCAACTCACGGTTACGGCATCAGGGGTAAGCTCGGTGATGGTGCCAATTTTACCGTTAAAAAATCGGCGTGGTTTTTCCAGGTCGTTTTTTATAAACATAACCTGCGCACCCTCTTTTAATTGCAAGCGGGGTTCGGCGGGAAAGCTCTTTTCGCTAAACTCGCCGGTTATTTCCGCGTTGTAAGTATGGGCGGCCCCGCGCAGTTTTGCAAGCGCATCCTCATTTATGGCATCGGCGGCAGCGTTGTGGCTGCATAAGGTAACATAGCCTTGGTTTTTTTGGGGCAAAAAGTCGGGCTTGTAGCGGCTGTGCAGCAAATTGTAGCCGGCTTCGTCCATTTGGTTGTTGCGCACTTGGTTTAGCGCATCAATAAACTGCTGGTCGGTTTGGCGGTAAATTTTTGTAAGCTCAATGTTGCGCGGCTCATCTTGCTTTATGGCGTGGCTGTCAAAAAAGAATGGACTGGCATAGTAGTGGTGCAATATTTCCCAATCGGTATTGGGCACCACGGGCGGCAACTGAAACATATCGCCAATAAACAGCATTTGCACGCCGCCAAAGGGCAGTTGGGGTTTGTATCTAAAATAACGCAGCAGGGTGTCTATGGCATCCAGCACATCGGCCCGCACCATGCTTATTTCGTCTATAATCAGCAGTTCAAGGCTTTGCAGCAGCTCGCGCTTGTCTTTGTTAAAGCGCACCCTTCTTATTAGGCTGTAGGCGTTATGGGTGTCGGCGGGCGTTTCGGCAGCATCGGGTGGTGGCAGGCTGCCATGGTCGGCCACGGGTATAAAAGGCGAAAAGGGCAGCTGAAAAAACGAATGGATGGTGGTGCCACCGGCATTAATGGCGGCTACGCCGGTAGGCGCCAGTACCAT
>RDXD01000524.1 GCA_004292575.1 Bacteroidota bacterium | reverse complement strand
ATCGGCCACGGCAATGGTAGTGGGTAGTTTTTGGTTAATGGCCAACTCTAGCGCATGGGCCGAATGCCGCAGGTAGGGCGGCACAAAAGTGATGCCGGCACTTTCAAAAACAAATTGGTCGTTGGTGGTTTGTGGCTGCATTAATACAGCGCTGCCATATTGGGCTAAAAAGGCATCGTTAAATGCAGCACTGCCGCTCGATAGAAAAAGCTGTTGCACAAAGCTCTCCGGTGTGCAACAATGGAATACCACATTGGGGCCATTGACCATGCCACAGGTAAATGTATTTTCGGTGGCTGCTTCAACACTTAGGCTAAGGTTATTTTCTAAAGCGGCATCCAGCTCCTCAGCGGTACCGGCTATCAAAAACTCGATTTGCTCAATTATATCAGCCTGTTGCAAAAAATCGCCGGTGAGGCACACATTTTGGTTGCCAAACTGTGTCGCCAGCCATGCGTAAATTTCGGCTGCAATGGGTTCAGCCTGTTGGTAAAGAAATAGCCCCTGCTGACTCAAAAAAAAGTTAATGGAATCGCGGATGTTGTCTTGCGTTTTTTGGCCAAATCCCTTGTAAAGCGTAAGCCTGTTTTCGTTACAGGCATAGAGTAGTTCGCCCAAGGTTTCAATTTCCATTTCTTTCCAAATGATGTGTATTTTTTTTGGCCCAATACCTTTTATCTGCATCATTTGCAATACGCCTTCGGGCGTATTGGCCACATACTCATTTAGTAGTGCAAGGCTACCTTGTTCAAGTAATTCCTGTATTTTTTGCGCCACACTTTGTCCAATGCCCCACACCCCAGCTATGCTTTGGGGCGGCATTTGTGCCAGGTCGGTTTCTAGTTTTTCAATTTGAAAAGCGGCGTTGCTGTATGTTTTCGATTTAAACGCATTTTCGCCATGCAGGTCCATCATTTTGGCCAGCATTGATAAGTGGTCGGCAATTTCGGCGTTGGTCATACAGCAGGTTATTTTTGTGCAAAGTAGAAAAAAAAATCTCGCAGCACAGCAGCGAGATTTTTTTGCGGAAGTTGGGTTAGCACTACTTCCCTTTTTTGGCAGGCTTTTTTGCAGCGGCTTTTTTTGCAACTGGTTTTGCGGCTGCTTTGGGTGCTGCCTTAGGTGCCGCTTTCGGCGCTGCCTTAGGTGCCGATTTTTTGGTTGCTGGTGCTGCCGCTTTTTTTGCTGCTGCTTTCGGTGCCGCTTTGGGTGCTGCTTTCTTTGGTGCCGCTTTTTTAGCTACTGGTGCTGCTGCCTTTTTTGGCGCTGCTTTTTTGGCTGGCTTGGCTGCTGCCTTAGGTGCTGCGGGTGTGGCTACCTTTTTTGGCGCTGCTTTTTTTGCTGCTTTTTTCGGCGCTGGTTCAGCTGCTTTTTTCGGCGCTACTTTTTTTGCAGCTGCCTTTTTTGGCGCTGCTTTTTTTGCGGTTGGCATAATCAATGTCAATTTAAATGGTTAGTAAATCCACGTAAATTTACAGTTAATTTTTTTTTTACATATTTAGTTATACACCAGTTATCCACCCACAAAAAAAGGCAGCCTAGTGGCCACCTAAAATTAATTGAATGCGGGTTTTAATTGCAGTGTTAACCCACTGGAACAACCGATACAAAAGTTCTATCGGCACGACCTTTTTTAAACTCAACCACACCATCGGCAACTGCAAAAATGGTGAAATCTTTGCCTACCCCTACATTCTTACCGGGGTGATAAACTGTGCCACGCTGGCGAATGATGATGTTGCCTGCAATAGCGGCCTGACCGCCAAATATTTTAACGCCTAATCTTTTGCTTTGAGAATCGCGTCCGTTTTTTACGGAGCCTTCGCCTTTTTTGTGTGCCATATCTATTTATTTTTTTATGCCTAAAACTTTAGGCAAACAATACAAAAATCAATTGCATTAAGCAATGCTGTCTATTTTTATTTGGGTATAGTGGGTACGGTGGCCGTGCTTCTTGCGAAACCCTTTGCGACGCTTCATTTTAAAGGCAATCACTTTGTCGCCCTGTACCAGGCTTTCTACAATTTCTGCAGTTACGGTTGCATTTACACCACTGCCCACCAATAACTCGCTGCCGTTTTCCACCAGCAATACGTCTTTAAACTCTACCTTTTCGCCATCATTGCCAGCAATATGGGGCACAAAAAGGCGTTGGCCTGCTTGTACTCTAAACTGCTGTCCGGCTATTCTTACTACTGCGAACATAATATCCAAATTTTAGGGCTGCAAAAGTAGGAAATTAAACGACTTCAACAACTCTTTTTCGTTTTTATCTGCAAAATAGTGTCGAATAGCGGATTTTTACCTTTCGTTGGCCATCTTAAAAATATATTTGTATTGATTTTGGGTTGCTCGCCTGCGAAGTTTGATGTACCGAAGCGCGTGGGTTTGGTATGCACCAAGCCTAAAAAGGGTATGCCATAGGCAAAGGTGGTATTGGAAGCGGTTGACTTAGAAGCCATTCTGTAAAAACTTAGTTATGAATTTAAAGAGTTTGTTGGCCCGACCATTTGCGGCTTATATCCAAAAGCAAATAAAAAAGGGCATGGAAACGGCCGTGGCCGATCAGGACAAACTACTGGCCCAGCTGCTGCAGGCTGCGGGTAAAACAGAGTTTGGAAAGGCGCACCAGTTTGCCAGCATAAAAAACCACGCCGACTATGCCAGAGCAGTGCCTCTGCGCGACTATGAGGCATTTAAGCCATGGGTTGAAAAAATAAAGGCCGGCAAGCACAACGTGCTGTGGAGGGGAAAGCCACTCTATTTTGCCAAAACCAGCGGCACCACCAGTGGCGTCAAGTATATTCCCATTACCAAAGATTCTATCCCAAACCACATTAACACAGCACGCAATGCGCTACTCTGCTACATGGCCGAAACGGGTAATTATGGCTTTGCAGGTGGAAAAATGATTTTTTTGAGCGGCAGCCCCGAACTGGAACGTGTGAGTGATATACCCACCGGAAGACTTAGCGGAATTGTAAACCATCACGTGCCCAAGTATTTAAGAACCAACCAGTTGCCAAGCTATGAAACCAACTGCATCGACGATTGGGAAACCAAACTGGATGCCATTGTAGCCGAAACAAAGGGGGAAAACATGACGCTGATTAGCGGTATTCCGCCGTGGATGCAAATGTATTTTGACCGCCTGAAAGCAACTACCGGAAAATCCATTACAGATTTGTTTCCGCAACTTAGTGTGCTGGTGCAGGGTGGGGTAAATTTTGAGCCATACAAAGCCAAGCTGTTTGAAACCATAGGCAAGAACATTGACACCATTGAGCTATTCCCTGCTTCGGAGGGATTTTTTGCTTTTCAAGATTCTCAATCTGCCAACGGGCTTCTGCTGAACACCAACAGCGGCATTTTCTTCGAATTTGTGCCAGTAGCAACCCTTGACGAAGCCCAGCCTACCCGGCTATCGCTAAAAGATGTGAAACTGAACGAGCAATATGCGCTCATTATATCGAGCAACGCGGGGCTTTGGGCCTACAACATTGGCGATACCATCAAATTTGTGAGCCTAAATCCTTACCGCATTGTGGTAACGGGGCGCACCAAACACTTTATTAGCGCCTTTGGCGAGCACGTGATTGCCGAAGAGGTGGAGCATGCCCTAATGGCTGCCGCTGGTGTGCATGGCTGCTCCATAGCCGAGTTTACAGTAGCGCCTTATGTATCCACCGATGCGGGGCAAAGTTATCATGAGTGGTTTATAGAATTTGATGAAGAACCGGATAGCCTGACCGACTTTGCAGCGCTGGTAGATGACAATTTGCGCAAAAAGAACGTGTATTACGATGATTTGATAGCAGGAAAAATATTGGCACCTCTAAAAATACGCTCGTTACAAGCTTCGGCGTTTATACAATATATGAAGCAGCAGGGTAAGTTGGGCGGACAAAACAAAGTCCCCCGACTGAGCAACGACCGCAAAATGGCAGATGTGCTTCTGCAGTTCGTTAGCTAGTGCACTTTGAAGCGTTCACCTTTAAAAATTGTAGAAGGCCCATTTTTTTACCGAACCTTTGCGCCAACTTTTTAAATAAAACATGACAGCTAAAGCACCTGAAGAAACCGCACCTAAGAAAAGATTGGCCATTTTTGGCAGCACGGGCAGCATTGGCACCCAAGCCTTGGATGTGGTGCGGGCACACCACGAGTTGTTTGCGGTGGAAGTGCTAACGGCGCAAAATAACGATGCATTGCTGGTGGAGCAGGCCCTGGAATTTAACCCCAACATGGTGGTGATAGGCGACGAAGGCCGATACGCCAACGTGAAAGCCGGACTTGCCAAAACCAACATTAAAGTATTTGCGGGCGAAAAAGCTCTGGAAGAAGTGGCTGCCATTGACTGCTACGATGTAATGCTGGCCGCTATTGTGGGCTATGCCGGGCTAAAGCCTACCCTCAATGCCATTTCTATTGGTAAAGCTATTGCCCTGGCCAACAAAGAAACTTTGGTGGTGGCTGGCGATATTGTGATGCAGATGGCCCGCGAAAAGCGGGTACCCATTATTCCGGTGGATAGCGAGCACAGTGCCATTTTTCAATGCCTGGTGGGCGAAACGCGTAACCCCATTGAAAAAGTAGTGCTAACAGCTAGCGGCGGGCCTTTTAGGGGGCGGAAGCCTAATTTTTTGGTAAACGTGAAGCGCGACCACGCCTTGCAGCACCCCAATTGGAACATGGGGGCCAAAATAACCATTGACAGCGCAACGCTGATGAACAAGGGCTTGGAGATGATTGAAGCAAAGTGGTTGTTTAGCTTGAAGCCAGAACAAATAGAAGTTGTGATCCACCCGCAAAGCATTATCCATAGCATGGTTCAGTTTGAAGACGGCAGCATGAAAGCACAAATGGGCCTGCCAGATATGAAGCTGCCCATTCAGTATGCCTTGGGCTTCCCCAAGCGGCTGCCAAACAGTTTTCCGCGCTTCGACTTTAAAAAGAACGAGCAATTGACCTTTGAAGAACCCGATTTGCGCACCTTTCGCAACTTGGCGTTGGCCATCCAAGCCCTTAATAAAGGAGGCAATCTTCCCTGCATTATGAATGCGGCCAACGAAATAGCCGTATGGGCGTTTTTAAAAAACAGAATAGGCTTTTTAGACATGATGGCCGTGGTGGAACAGGCCATGCAAGCGGTAACCTTTATAGAAAAGCCAACCCTTAACGACTATTACGACACCGATGCCCAAAGCCGTGAGTTTGCGGCCGCGCTGGTTAAACTGTAGCCCCACCCAACCATTTGGGGCCTGCTTATTACCGATTGTGAAGCATAAAGTGGCGGCCAAATCTATAACTGCACTTGGCCAATGTGGGATGCCCTACTTTTGCCACCAATCCTTTTAATACAAAATTCCTCTTTACCACCATGACTTTATTAGCCATCAATTGGGCACATGTCGGCATACAAATTGCCCAACTTTTACTTTCGCTATCTATACTTGTAATACTCCACGAGTTTGGTCACTACATTACCGCCCGTATGTTTGGATGCCGGGTAGAGCGTTTTTTCTTGTTTTTCGACCCCTGGTTTGCGCTGGTGAAGAAAAAAGTAGGTGATACGGTGTATGGCATTGGCTGGCTGCCACTGGGTGGCTATGTAAAAATTGCCGGCATGATAGACGAAAGCATGGACAAGGCGCAACTTGCCCTTCCACCGCAGCCCTGGGAGTTTAGGAGCAAGCCTGCTTGGCAACGCCTTATCATCATGATTGGCGGGGTGACGGTGAACATCATTTTGGCCTTTATTATTTATGCGGGCATCCTAATGGTTTGGGGAAAGCATACTACGCCCCTCAGCAGCGTTAAAAATGGTATTTCCATACAAGATAGTGTGATGTACGACCTGGGCTTTAGGGATGGCGACAACATTTTGGCGGCCAATGGCAAGCCGTTAACCGATTATAACCGAATCATAAAAAAAGCCATTGTAAGCGATAGTATGACCGTGCTGCGTGGCGGCAAACGCACCGAAATTATTTTCCCGGTAGATTTTATAGGCCAACTGGTGGAAAAAAAGCGGAGCGGTACTCCGCTGATTCAGCCCCGCATACCTGCATTGGTACAAGAAGTGCCCGATAGCATGCCTGCATACAAGGCCGGCTTGCGGAGCGGCGATCTTATAGTGGCCATTAATGGCACCGCTACGCCATTTTACGACCAACTCCGTACCCAGCTGGCAAAATCGAAATTTGGGGATACGGCAAGCGTGACCTATGTGCGCAAAGGCGATACCCTTAATGTGGCCGTACCGTTAAATGCACAGGGGAAACTGGGTGTGTACCCCATGTATAAACCATCGCAATACGAGGCGGCAGGCGTTATAAAAACCGAAACCAAAAAATATGGTTTTTTTGCGGCCATACCAGCGGGGGTAGCCATGGCTGGCGATGAGCTGGAGTTTTATATTGACCAATTTAGGAAGATTCTCAGCCCCAAAACCGGCGCGTACAAAGGCGTGGGTGGTTTCAAAAGCATGGGCAGCATTTTTCTGCCCCAGTGGGACTGGGAAAGCTTTTGGACCCTGACGGCTTTTTTTAGCATTGTATTGGCATTTATGAATTTGCTGCCCATACCGGCATTAGACGGTGGGCATGTGCTGTTTACGCTTATAGAAATGATAACCGGCCGCAAGCCCAACCAGAAGTTTTTGGAGTATGCCCAAACCGTGGGCATGATACTACTGCTGGGACTAATGCTTTATGCCAACGGCAACGATTGGCTGGGCTGGGGTAGAAACAAGTAACTTCGGGTTTGTTTTTTGGAGTGTGGTTTGGTTGGGTGTGTATAGGTATGGGTTTAATGGACAAGAAAAATCTGACGAAATCAAAGGCTCCGGAAATAGCTATACAGCAGAGTTTTGGGAGTATGACCCGAGAATCGGTAAGAGATGGAATACAGATCCAGTGGTTGATGAAAGCGAAAGCCCATATGCAACACATAAGAATAGTCCAATTTCTTTCAGTGACCCTAATGGTGATTGCCCAACTTGCCCTAAAAAGGATGTAACCAATCCAACGGATAACACAGGCAATGACCCATCAGGCAATTTGATTAATATGGGTGATACCAAAGGACTTCGGGTTCAGTTCACGAACCTGGGTAGCGAAGAAAAGGCAGATTGGAGAGTTACTTCTTTTGGCCGAGACGGTGAAGGAGTAGGATGGAATTGGAATCCAGAAAAAAAGTCTTTTCTAAATGGTAAAGGCGAAGAGTTTTCTAATGGTCTTGCAATGTCCATTTTTAACATAGCTGGTTTAGGGGTAGGCAATAGTTTTGTTGAATTTTCAACCAACATAGCCACCGGTCAACCTTTAAAGGATACACGGGCTGCATATGGGCAATATACTCAAGCAAATGGTGGCTCTGGTACATGGGCAGGTTTTGCTTGGAATGGTCTTTCAAACGGTATATCAAATTGGTGGGGTGATTTAAATGCGGGCGGTAACCGTACCCAGAACGCATTACTAGGGACATGGCTATTTTCTGCAGATTTGGTTAGGGGGTCCTCTTTTACTCTTGGCACTGGAAAAATGGGAGTTTTCAGAGTTCAGGGGCGTGGTAAATATTTATTGCCGGATGGAGCAGGAAATCTTGTTTTTAATTCTATGAATGGAAAACCTAAGACGATATATATGTTCATGGGGAATTATCAAGATGCACTTGCTTTTGCAGCAAAGAAGCCTGGCAGTACAATTACAGCCTTCACAATTAATTCCAGGTATGCGAATACTATTTTGAGGGCAAAACATGCACAAGCCATGGGACTAAAAAGTATTTCTGCTTCTGATGCACATGTTGCCAGAGGATATTTTAGGATAGCGGTTCATTCTAATAAAATGCAGGGCTTTTTGAATTGGACATATAAAGGAAGTGCTCGAATATTGCAACCAAAGTGATAATTTTATGCAACTAAGTCAAATTATAAACGGTCAGAAAACCGACTTTTTCGATTACCACAAAGATGCTGTTGTACAAAAGAAAGTTAGAGATTGGATATGGAAATCTTCAATTAGGGTTAATGGCATTATTGCTGTTGGGTGGTACTTAAACAATGATGTGTTAATAATTGGTGCTGATGGGGTTTTTGTTGCGAATTGCAATAGTGGTGAAATTTTTTTAGACGACTACGAAACAGATTTTAATAAGAATTTTTCATCTAATAATCTTTTTTATACTGATAATGAAAGGAAAGAAAAAATTCTTGTTTTTGGTTTGCGGGGTGGAGGGGGAAATCTGCTAAGTCCTGACAGAAAGTGGAAAATTGGCATTGTTCATATTACCTGGAGGTTAAGTATAATTCAACTAAATA
>RDXD01000305.1 GCA_004292575.1 Bacteroidota bacterium | reverse complement strand
AGCAGCTTTTTTCGTTGCGATTGACTGATAGTTTGCGGTCGCTGGTGGAGAAGCGGAAGAATTTGCGGCAGAAATACACCCCAGACCCACCAGATGATGATGAAGGTGATATTTCTGAAACAGAAACCCCGCCAACAGAACCAATAACGCCTATTTCTGCGTCAGAAACACCACAAAGCAAAGCAAAGCAAAGTAAAGCAAAGCAAAGTAAAAAAGAAGAAGGGGAAGGTGCGCTTTCAGCGCAGGAGTTTTCGGAAGAAAAGTTACAAGTGCTGTCGGACGAGGAAGCGCAGGAGCTAAACCGCATTGTTGCCGCTCTTGTTAAGTCGGGTGTTCCGCAACGATTCATCATAGCTGCTTATCTCCACTATGCCGCAAAAGGCTGGGTGCTGACAGAAGGAGTCGTGATACAACCCCGAAACCGCATCAAGACTATTCTGTCGGCATGGAGTACCCCGCGAAAGCGCAAAGCGATTGAGTGGAAAGAGCCAGATGTGAAAATTCCACCTGAGCAGAAAAGCGCACAAAATCAGCATTCCGACAACTACGATGAGGAGCTACGCGCATGGAGCAACCGAAAAAGCGCACCTACGGTGGGCTTGATGAGTGGTTTCGCGCCACCATCCTAAAAGCCCGCGAACTGCGTGGCATAAAAACGCCCCTCGACCGCGCCGATGCTATCTTGAATGAGTTATCTATCTGCGGTTACACGGGCAACCAAGCAAAAAATGCGGAACACTGGATTTTGAACAATCCTTTTTCAGAAATCAAAAAACAAAACGGTCTGGAACTTTCTGATTTTTTTCCCAATGCCGCAAACTTCGCCAAACAACTCCCAGAGGATGCCATTCTCACTACCGAGCGAGATTTAGAGCGCATCCGACAGGAAGCATACCGCAAAGGGCGCGATGAAGAACGCTTGGAGCAAGCGCACAAGCGAAGGCAAACTGGCGAAGAAAAAGAAATAGAAGGCTCAAACACAGAATGGAAAAAAACAGTAGCTGAATTCGCGCGGCAGCGTGTAGAAGATGAAAAAACGCACGACCGCCTCAGAGCAGAACTAAAGCTCACCAAAAACAAACTCAATGATGCAGAATACGCCTTGCGGCGTCTGCAAAAACACATTAACCAACAACACGATAGCAGCATAAACAGATGATTCTTTCTCTCATAAACTACAAAGGCGGGGTGGGTAAAACCACCTCGACCGTCAATATCGGTGCGGGTTTGGCGCGGCGCGGAAAAAGCGTCTTGCTGGTGGACACCGACCCCCAAGCAAATCTCACCGCTATTGCGGGCTTGCGCAACGACCCCGCACATACCCTGTACGACCTCATGCACCACAAGTGCGACATTGCAGAAGCAATTCGCCCAGCGACCGCAACAACACTGGGTTGTGCAGTTATTCCCGCTTCTGAAGAACTGAACAAAATCCCGCGCGAACTTGCTGATGAACTGGGCAAGGAAAGTATTTTACGCGATTGGTTGCAAAGCGTAAAAGCAGAGTTTGATTTCATTCTTTTGGACTGTTGCCCATCCAGAAATCTCCTCAGCGACAACGCTCTTGCTGCTGCACACGAAGCATACATCCCTGTTCAGGCGGAGCATCTCGCAACGCAAGGCTTGGGACAAATTGCCGAGCGTGTCCAAGAAATGCGCCGAAAGCGCGTGAATACTACGCTGCATATCACGGGCATCATTCCAACTATGTACAAAACTTCGCAGAAGTCCTGC
>RDXD01000304.1 GCA_004292575.1 Bacteroidota bacterium | reverse complement strand
AGCGTATATCCGGTCTGCTAAAGCAGTACGGTTTGGAATATTCTCCCAAAGCGCTGGCCGAGTGCATCACATTTGACTAAGCTTTTTTTAGTGCTTGCAGTAGCACGGCCAATTTTGCCATCCCTGTTGTGGCTGTTTCTTCTATGGCCGTTATGTTTTTGATGCCGCTGGTGTGGGGCACGGACTTGGGGTGGTTTTTGGGGAAAATGGCGAGACCACGTTTGGCTTGAATTATTGCTTCGGTTTAATATGGTTGGGCATTAGAAATTCTTTTGGCTCAACTCAACGGGTGGGTTTGTAATTTGCCAGTAAGGCTGGCTTTGCTTCGAACAAGAATCGGCCCCGGTGTTTTGATAAGTATTTGTAGCGTTACTTTTAAATGATGCGTTAATCCTATACTATGAAATTTCCTGCTTTAATGTTGCTGCTTTTTACGTTTTCGCTAACTGCTTTTTGTCAAGAAACTGTTGGCGAGTTGATATGGCACAGCGATACATCGCGATTTACACGAATCAGAGGCCTACCGGGTACATCCACTGAGCGCTTGACTCAAATGCCCGTTGCTACTTTTGATACTGCCAAAACCAGGGAGTTTGCTTACAGTCTAAGTGTCGGTTGGGATCGGCGTACACTATTGTGTTGCGTCACAGCCGTTAACGATAGTGTTTTTGTAGGCATCGACTGGAATCTGGATGCCGCTATTCAAGCATCTGAAGTCTATCGTTATTCCGCTGGGCAATTCAAAAGTGAAGATCTGGTGATTAACTTTTCTATAAAAGTACCCAATTATGAGGAGACTTTTTTTGCGCTCGCTTCGTTCAAAAAAACTTCTCTAGAACTTACGTCCCTTGATAGTACATTAAAACTCAATCCGCTTTACTTGCAATCGAAGCACTACCTACGCAGCAGCTTTATTTTAGATGGCGAAACATACCATGTGGTTGCGATGAACGTGTCTCCAACAATTGGTTTATCCGCCGATTTCCAGTATTTGATTACAGAGGCAAAGGTTGAAGACAGTGCGTTCTTGAAGATTATGAGATGGCAGCAGGACAACGATACCATTCTAATTAATGCGGACAAAGCCATTGTGGCTCGTCGAAAAAGCGAAACTAAAATTGGGTTTGACGTCTTTAGATACAAAGGCGCTATGGGTACATTTTTAGGGGCGAAAATGCCAACCATAACCGCTAGGAGCCTTGCTGGCGCGGTGTTGCAGCTTCCCACGCAGCAACCGGGCAAGCTGCATCTTATAGAATTTTGGGGTACGTGGTGCGGCCCTTGCGTAGCACTCTACCCACGGTTGGATAGTTTACTCGCATCAAACACCAGCTTATTAGCGTACACCGGCGTGCCTGCCAAAGACAAACAAGTGAAAGTGAGTAATTATGTCAAGAAAAAGCGCCGCATTCAGCAACAAGTGTTTGAGCCAGATGCTAATAGTGCGCTTGTTAGACGCTTTAAAATCCACGCGTTTCCATCTTTTTTGTTGGTGGATGACAATGGCGTGATTGTGGTAAGAGGTGAGGGTACACAAGGGTTTAATCAAGTGGTGGCGAAAGTTAGAGAAATGAAATCGAAATCTGAAACGCCAGCCAAGTAGAATTGAGCTTCCCCTACCACCACCAAGCCAACCAGCAAAAGCGTATATCCGGTCTGCTAAAGCAGTACGGTTTGGAATATTCTCCCAAAGCGCTGGCCGAGTGCATCACATTTGACTAAGCTTTTTTTAGTGCTTGCA
>RDXD01000303.1 GCA_004292575.1 Bacteroidota bacterium | reverse complement strand
ACTGCAAAAAGCAGTGCAAAAGCGAGAGCGAAAAAGATGCGTTTTTTCATTGTATTATAAAGGTATGTGGTTAAGAAATTTGACTATTCGTCAAAAAACACACCACCCTATCAAGTGTTGCGCACCCAAATAATAGCGTTGCTGTTATTTTCTGACGTGCAAAATAAAAAAAAAAAATGAGTCGACCAAATCGAACGCAAAAGTTTCTAAGTGTTTCTTTTAAAAAATAGTTTTACAGCATTTTTAGGCTGTTTTCTTGTAAAATATATTTTTTGAAGATAAAAAAAACTCCCATACAATAGGGGTAGGCAAGGGGTTGGTTGTCATAGATTCAAAACCACCTAAACCGTAACACATGAAAAAGCTCATTTGCATTTTCTCCCTTATTTTTTCACTCCTTATCGCTGGGCAACTCCATGCCCAAACTATCACCCAAACCGTAAAAGGCACTATAGTAGATGCCGATACCAAAGAACCCTTAGTGGGCGCAAGCATTTTGCTAATGGACTCAAATCCGCCCATCGGCAATGTCGCAGACGAGTCTGGCAATTTCAAAATAACAGGCGTGCCTATTGGCAGGCAAAGCCTCAAAGTATCGTTTTTGGGTTATGAAGACTTTATGGTCAGCAATATCATTGTGAGTTCTGCCAAAGAAGTCGTATTGAATCTTGAACTCAAAGAAAGTCTAAACGCCCTGAATGAAGTTACGCTTGTAGCCCAGCAAGAAAAAGACCGCCCCATGAACGACATGGCTACAGTAAGTGCGCGTACCTTCAGCGTAGAAGAAACTTCGCGCTATGCCGCGAGTTTTGCAGACCCTGCACGAGTAGCGCAATCTTTCGCGGGAGTGGCTTCGGCAGAAGGCAACAACGATATAGTCGTGCGTGGCAACTCTCCTACAGGTTTGCTTTGGCGTTTGGAAGGCATTGAGATTCCTAATCCAAACCATTTTGGCGGAGCTGAAGGCTCTACAAGCGGTGCTATCAGCATTATCAGCAATACCGTTTTGGCAAATTCGGATTTTATGACAGGTGCGTTCCCTGCCGAATACGGCAATGCAAGTTCGGGTGTATTTGATTTGCGTTTCCGCAATGGCAATGCCGAAAAGCGCGAATATTCGGTACAGTTGGGCGCACTCGGCATACAGCTCGCGGCAGAAGGCGGCTTCAAAAAAGGCAAAGAAAGTTCGTATCTCGTGAATTATCGCTACTCTACTACAGGCGTACTGGACGCGATAGGCATAAATTTGGGCGGAAATGTTACGCCCACATTCCAAGACATTAACTTCAAAATCAACTTGCCTACCAACCGCTACGGCAAATTCGCGCTCTTTGGCATAGGAGGCATCAGCTACGGAGGCGAAAAAGCTATCCGCGATACGACTGAATGGAAAAGCCGTTGGGATAGCTACGAAGGGGACGACAAACAACACAGAGGCGTGGTAGGACTTTCGCACCGCTACAATCTCGGCAATCAAAAAACATACCTCAAGACTATCCTTGCCCTTTCCTACGAAGGCAGACTCGACCGCACAGATACCTTGAGCAAACAATATACAGCTACCGAAATCCAACGCATCCGCAATGGCTATACCAATGTACGCCTCGCAAGTACCTTGAATCACAAATTCAATTCGCGCCATGTCCTCCGTACAGGCTTCATATTCAGTCATTTAGCCTACAATACTTTCCGCAAAGAAATGGATTTTGAAACTTCTCAAATCCGTACTACCCTCGAAGAAAACGG
>RDXD01000302.1 GCA_004292575.1 Bacteroidota bacterium | reverse complement strand
GCGAGTTAGCACCCAAAGCGAAGGAAGTAGCACAAGTAATTTGATTCAAGCCTGCATCAGACATCGTAGGCGCAGGGTCTTTCGTAATCACCACATCAGACGTAGAGGCAGTACAAGTACCGTTAGAAATTGTCCAACGCAATTGATAAATACCTGCTACAGTCAATCCATTTATCAACGTGCTATTTTGTAAAGCATTAGCAAAAGAAGCCGTTGCGGTTGCAGGCTGACTTACTATACTCCACGAGCCTGTTCCAGCCGTAGGCAAGTTTGCATTCAATCCAAAGAAGTTTGCACAAGTATTTGCATTGGTGCCTGCATTGGCGGTGGTAGGATTGATTTCCCTCGTGATGATAATGGTACTTTCTGAAGGAGGGCAATTACCATTTGCAACTGTCCATTTGATAGCATAATTACCTGCCACACTCAAACCATTCAAGGTTGTATTATTTGCATTGAAGCTACCAAAACTCACAATAGCTCCGCTTGGCGCACTCACTACAGACCACGTACCCACACCGCTTGTAACTACATTGGCACTCAACGCTTGGCTATTCAAACAAGTAGCCGCAGATGGTGTAAGAATTACTGAAGGCGTAGGAGGCACATCTCTTGTAATCGTAACAGAGCTTATGCTTTGAGGGCAAGTACCATTTGAGATTGTCCACACAAAAGTAGATACACCCAAAGGCAAGTTTGCCACATCTGTATTAAATTGGGTAGGATTTGTGATGGTTGCACCTGAAGTGGTTGTCCACAAACCTGTACCATTTACAGGGTTATTACCTGAAAGTATAGCTGTACTCAAACAAGTAGTTTGGTTCAATCCTGCTACTGAAAGTGTAGGACTTGCCAATCTTGTAATGGTAACAGTGCTTTCTGAAGGCGTACAACCTCCGTTAGAAATTGTCCATTTGAATACGTTAGCACCTACACCCAAGTTAGAAACTGTACTTGTGTTAGAGGTAGGATTGTTGATTGTTCCCGCACCACTTATGAGTGTCCACAATCCACTGCCAGATGTAACATTATTACCTGCCAATATAGCTGTAGTAAGACACAAAGATTGATCTGTACCTGCATTCGAAGTCGTAGGCGCATCAAGTCTTGTAACAATGACATTGCTTACGCTATTGGCACAACTTCCGTTAGAAATTGTCCAAGTGAATGTTGTTGCACCTACAGGCAATCCCAAAACAGTTGTATTAGGAGAGCTTGCATTGCTGAACGTTACACCAATGGTGGTTGTACTCCAAGTACCTGTTCCTACTATTGGTGTATTGCCATTCAAAGTAGTCGTAGGCGTGCAAATCGTCTGACCTCCACCTGCATTGGCTATGGTAGGCAAGGCATCTCTTGTGATTGTTACGGTACTTTCTGAAGGAGGGCAAACACCATTGGAAATTGTCCATTTGAATACGTTGGCACCCGCAGACAAACCACTCACTGCCGTACC
Source organism: Bacteroidota bacterium (assembly GCA_004292575.1). Taxonomy (GTDB): domain Bacteria; phylum Bacteroidota; class Bacteroidia; order Chitinophagales; family Chitinophagaceae; genus Phnomibacter. Next base: position 298 of record RDXD01000302.1, on the reverse strand, counting down.
ATTTGCGGTCGCATCTGCAAATGCGCCTGTACCACTTACCACACTCCACACACCAGTACCCACTGTAGGGCTATTGCCTGCCAAAGTAGCATTAGTAAAGCATACAGATTGATTTGGTCCTGCATTAGAAGCATCAGGCGCACCCAATACATTGATAACCACCGTACTCACACTGTTAGTACAACTTCCGTTGCTTATTGTCCATGTCAAAGTATTCGCACCCAAAGACAAACCACTTACGGTTGCATTAGGAGAATTTGTATTGCTGAAACTGATACCAACGCCTGCACTCCACACA
>RDXD01000523.1 GCA_004292575.1 Bacteroidota bacterium | reverse complement strand
CTACCGACCCATACAGGCTGCACAAGTGGCCAAAGCCATGGTGGCCGCCGCCCAGCAAGCAAAGCTAGGTACGCAGGTATGGGCGTATGAGGAGATGATGGAGGTTGGGTAAACGCTTTCTTTTATTTCGTTGTTTATCAACGAACTTTCACCTGCTGTGGCGCCATTTAGTAGTTGGTAAATAGGCGATTTTCAACTACCAGATCCGTTTGGCACACTATTTTTTCAGTTCTTCTACTTTGTATTGCCTTCGCGAGTAGATTAGTCAATTGGCGGGCGCTTCGGGAAGTGTTTAATTTTTTCAGGTTTCCTGCCAACAGTCGAGAATTGAAAAAAACAAGTTTTTTAGGTACACTACTGGCTTTGGGGTTCTAAAAAAATTGAACATTAATCCGATTTCGGCAGCATTTTGTATGTTTTATTAATTGGTGGGGGTTAGATTTGTTTTTTTAGGGCACAATCAGCAGCATCTCAACAAAGCGATGGCCCAGTTCGAAATCATCAACATGAGGCCTACAAATTTATATATAGCCGACCATGCGCTGCGCCTGTTTAATAAGAACGGGGTAGTAAATGTAAGGCTACAGCATATTGCTGATTCGGCTTTTGTAAGTGTGGGCCACCTTGCCTACCATTTTAAAAATAAAGAAGCCCTGGTAAAATACCTGTTCGAGCAGCACAGGCAGCAGCAAACGGGTTTGTTGCAAGACTACAGGATAATGCCCTTGTTTGCCGATGTAAACCGCATGTTACAGGCCCTGTACAAGTTACAGGTTCAGTATGCATTTTTATATGCCGATTCGCTTGAACTCATTCGTACCTATCCCGGCATGGCCGATATGTTTAAAACCTACACCTTGTGGCAGCATATGCAGTTGGTCATCATGTTATCTTTTCAGGTTTCGCGGGGCGGCCTTTTTTTGCCGCATGGTGTTTACACAATTGAGCAGCTTGCTTACCTGCTTAGCGGCTATATACAGGGTTGGCGCTACCGGCAGGCCGTACTTGGCAGTAGCCACTGGGATAGCGCCACCTATTTTTGTAACGATGTATGGCAACTGCTGATCCCCTTTTGCACCCCTACAGGTATGGACGAATTGAAACAACTCCATCTTGTTTAGAAAGTCAACTGCGGGGTTTTCTGATATTGTAATTTTATTTTCTAACTTTGTAGGCCTCCGTACTTATTATTAGGCAATTTTTGTGTTATGCATCTACCTTTTACTGTTTACAGTGCTTTGCTTGACACCATCAATAACTTACAGTTTGAAGAAAAGCCGGGTAAAGGGGCAGATTTATTGTTTATTACTGACGAATTTTGGCTGCAAGACACTGCCGTGATTGACCATGTATGCTGCCGAAGAGGTATGCATGGCGTAAGCTTGGTGTTTGCGCATCACCTTAATCCCTATAAGTTTATATGCAGGCGCATTGTAGCCTATGCCGATGTAAAAAAAGCAGCCGTAAGCGCACACTATATGCGCCGACAGGCGGCTAAAGATCAGCGAGGAACCTTATCCGTTACGAGTTGTTTTTTTAATCTAAATTTAAGCTAACCATGAGTGAAACGAAGGAAAGAATACGGTTGGTGGCTGAAAAACTGTTTTTTGAGAACGGAATTGCCAATGCAAGGCTACAGCAAGTAGCCGATGAGGCAGGTATTAGTGTAGGCAACCTAGCTTACCATTATAAAAATAAAGAAGCCATAGTAGAGGCCGTGTACGAGCACTTGTTCGAAGAGTTTGAACAAATACTGGCTAGCTATCTTCAACTGCCCGATTTGCGCGACTTTGATCAACAGTTTGAATTGTTGTATCAGTTTTTTACGCGAAATACTTTTTACCTGAATAACGTATGGGAAATTGAGCGGTCGTACCCACACCTTAAAGAAAGCTGGCACAAATTTAACCAAAAAATTACCCTACAAATACGCAAGCGGCTCGACTATAACCAAAAAAGGGATATACTGCTACCTGAGGTTTACAAAGGCACTTACGATCAACTGGCACAGGCCATCTGGATAACCCTTAACCACTGGATACCACAACAAATGCTGCAGGGTAAGCGGTGGAGCTTTGCCGGTTACCGAAAGGCCTTGTGGAATCAGGTGCTGCCCTACCTAACGGAAAAAGGGAAAAAGGAGTATGAAGTGCTGATTTTGGCGGTACGCTAGGCGTTGTTTAAGTGTTGAACCAAATAAGTTAGACTTTTTAGAAAAAATTTTCTAAACTTAGAAAAAGTTTACTAATTTGCTGCCTTAACAAAAAACGAATGCTATGGCCAATGTCTTATGGTTACAGGGTGGTGCCTGCAGCGGTAACACCATGTCTTTCCTGAATGCTCAGGAACCCACTGTGGTTGAACTGATAACGGATTTTGGGGTGAATATTCTTTGGCACCCCTCAATAGGCCTCGAAATTGGCCATCAGGTTACCCATTTGCTGGAGGATATTATTGCTGGCAAAGTACAAATGGACATTTTTGTATATGAAGGCTCCATTATAGAAGGGCCTAAGGGTACAGGAACCATGAACTACTTCTGCGACCGACCAATGAAGGATTGGGTACGCGAACTGGCAGCAGTAGCCGGCTACACAGTGGCCATAGGCGACTGTGCTACTTGGGGCGGCATACCCGCAGTACCGCCTAACCCTAGCGAAAGCACCGGCATGCAGTTTCTTAAAAAAGATAAAGGTGGCTTTTTGGGTGCAAACTACGTAAGCAAAGGTGGCCTGCCTGTAATCAACATACCCGGGTGTCCGGCTCACCCCGATTGGATTACACAAATACTGGTAGCCATTAGTACCGGTCGCATTAAAGATGTATTGATAGACGATTACCACAGGCCTAAGACCTTCTTTACAGACTTTGTACAAACTGGCTGTCCCAATGCCATCAGCTTTGCACAAAAAGTAGATGGTGGATTTGGAAAACGTGGCGGCTGCCTGTTTTACGAGGTGGGTTGCCGTGGGCCAATGACCCGCGCAAGTTGCAACCGCATTCTCTGGAATCGCCAAAGCAGCAAAACCCGCGCCAACCATCCCTGTCTCGGCTGTACCGAACCAGGATTTCCGCACAACGATTTGGTAAAAGGAAGTGTGTTTAAAACCATGAAGTACCTTGGCTTTTTGCCGAAAGAAGTACCTACCGGACACGCAAAACTTATGTACTATGCAAGGGCAGGTGTAGAAAAAGTAATGGGTAAACTGGAAATGGTAGCCGGTATAGAAAAAGAACACTTTGAAACTTCGAAATAATTCAACTCATTAATTTAACGCATTCAATATTATAAATATGTCAATAGTAAAAGAACTAAATATATCGCCAGTAGGCAGGGTGGAAGGCGACCTGGATGTAAAGGTATTTATGGAAAATGGTGTGGTAACCCGTGCACACACGCAGGCAGCCATGTTTAGGGGTTTCGAAAAAATAATGGAAGGCAAAGACCCCCAAAGCGGCCTCATAGTAACGCCGCGTATTTGTGGTATTTGTGGAGGTAGCCACTTATATTGTGCCTCAAGTGCTCTCGATACGGTTTGGCAAACCACCTTGCCGCCAAATGCGCTTCTATTGCGCGCCATAGGGCAGGCTACAGAGACCATTCAAAGTATCCCTCGTTGGTTTTATGCCATTTTTGCTACCGATATGGCCAACAAAAAGTTTGCCAACAAAAAGTTGTACGATGAGGTAACAAGAAGGTTTGCAGCTTATGTAGGCACTTCTTTCCAAAAAGGGGTAACTGCAAGTGGGCGCCCGGTAGAGGTTTATGCGCTTTTTGGTGGCCAATGGCCCCATAGCAGCTACATGGTACCTGGTGGAGTAATGTGCGCACCTACCCTAAAAGATATTACCCGTGCCTCAAGTATAATGAATCAGTTTAGAAACGATTGGCTTGAAACCACTTGGCTGGGCTGTAGCATAGAAAGGTACATGCAAATAAAAAGCTGGGACGACATGATGGCCTGGGTACACGAAAACGAAAGTCAGCACAATAGCGATTTGGGACTTATGATACGTGCCGGCATAGAGTTTGGCCTTGATAAATTTGGGCAGGGTGTAGGTAAGTTTTTGGCCACCGGCACCTATCTGCACAAAGACAGGTACAATAAACCAACCATCGATGGACGTAATGAGGCTTTAATAAGCTCAAGTGGCTTTTATGATGGAAATAAGTACCACGAATTTAACCACATGGATGTAATGGAGCATGTGAAACACACTTGGTTTGAAGATGTACCCGCTGCCCACCCGTGGAAGCAACCACTGCCTACACCGGTACCCTCGCAAAACTTAGAACAAACCAATGTAAACGAAAAGTACAGCTGGAGCAAAGCACCCCGCTACCTGGGCCACGCTGCCGAAGCTGGTCCCCTTGCAAGAGTTATAATGAACGCCAACCCGAAAAATCTGGCGCATCAAATACAAGATCCGCTGTTTGGTGATATCATGCAAAAAATGGGGCCAAGCGTATTTACACGGGTAATGGCCCGTATGCACGAAGCACCAAGACTATACGAGTACATCAACCAATGGCTTGGGCAGATAGACCTTGACGGCGAGTTTTATGTGAAGCCAGAAGAAAGAGATGGTCTAGGCTTTGGTGCTACCGAAGCTGCCCGTGGTGCACTAGCCCATTGGATTGAAATAAAGGATGGGGTAATTAAAAACTATCAAGTAATAGCGCCTACCACATGGAACGTTGGACCCAACGATGATGAACATAAGAGTGGGCCTATTGAGGCGGCATTGGAAGGCACCGAAATTGAGGATCAAAACGATCCGGTAGAAGTAGGTATGGTAGCCCGTAGCTTTGATAGCTGCCTAGTTTGTACCGTGCATGCCCACGATGGAAAAAGCGGTAAGGAACTCAAGCGTTTCAAGCTGTAAATACCGTTTTGACTTTTTAAAAAAAATAAGCCGGTACTTGTATATCTTTACAGGTATCGGTTTTTATTTGCGCTTTTTGGCAAAAGAAAAAATACATACATGCAGCAAACAGCCATAATGGGTTTTGGCAACCCGTGCCGCAGCGATGATGCAGTGGGCATTTATGTAATTGAGGCCCTGCAAAAACGGCTTGCTGATAGAGCCGATGTATCGGTTTTTGACATGGGAACCGGTGCTTTTGAGGTACTGTATAAACTTAAAGGCCATAGCCGCATTATTATAGTAGATGGGGTAATAAACAGCGGCGAGCCGGTGGGCAGCCTGTTTGCCGTGCCTGCCGAAGAAGTGCGTAGTGCCCCGGTGGACGACCCCATGGTTTTTTTGCACAGCATAAAATGGGACCAAGCACTGAGCTATGCCAAAAAAATACTGCAGCAAGAATACCCAGACGACATAATGGTGTACCTGATAGCCATAGATGATACAAGGCTGGAGATGCAACTAAGCGAGCCGGTAAAGCAGGCCGGTGACCTATTGATAGAAACTATTGTGAACCTATTACATAAAACTGAGTAGTAGATGGAAAATGTGGTGTTGCAAAACAGACATTTGCTGATTGCCGCAGCGGTGGCTAATAATTTTTTGGCGGATAGTACCCATATCAACATGGTCTATTACGCACAGCGCAGCACACTGCTTTTGGCCCCTGCTGCCGATGAGTTGTTTAAAGGATTGCATAAAACAAGCATGCAAATGGTGAAAAATAAGAATCTGTTGGGCGATAAATCAATAAGCTTGGAAGAATTGCTGATAGACAATGAAATTGACGATACCGACCGACCGCTGACTTACAAATTAGATGCAATGAACATTATGCAGATTTTTTTTTAGAAAAAAGGAGTAATGGCTTTTAATCCGCTCAATATTGTATATGCCGATTATCCGGGTAGTGAAGGCGACCTGCGTTTTTTACAGGAGGATGGTTGGCTTATGGATGCGGCTGTAAACAGCAGGATTGTTGAAGCAAAAGGACGCTTTAAGGTGTTTATAATTTTTGCATGGATACACTTTCCTATGCGGCTGGTATGTAAGTACCTGCAGCATTACCCTACTTTAGCCAAAGCACAATTGCACGCCGACCTTTTTTGCCGAACGGCGCAAAAAGACGAACGCGGCACACTAAAAATAAACCGAGATGATTGGAATATATGCCCCAGCTGAACTGCATGCCGAAATACTTGCAGCTGTACATACCCACCACCGCCTGCACGAACTGGTGCAGCTGCATACGCCTACCGGCAATGAAGAAGAATTGCCTCAGGATGGACACACCATTTGTATAGCCAACGGGCAAGTGAGCATGCCAGCCGATTGGTGGCAAACTGGCCCACCGGTAATATGGCCTGCCATACCCTACACCCCATTGCATGTGGTGGGGGTGGTGCTGGCCAAACTCCACAATTTTGAGGAAGCAGCCCCCCTGCTTGCCCAACTGCCCGCCTGCTGGCAAGCTGTGGAGCAATATGCGCTGCTGGTAAATGGGTTTGCCTACGAGCAAGAGCCTGGTAAAGCTGTGGCCAACCAATACACGCCCTTGCACAACCACGCCGTGTGCCTGCACTATGGTGCCGGCAACAACCCCGCGCCGCTTGACCAGCTACTGAGTGCCTACGAAGCTGCGCTTACTGCTGCTGCCCAACCCTGGCAGCAAGCGTTTACTGCTGCACAAATGGCCACCTTGCTTACCGATAGCGGTATGCCACAGCAAGCAACTGAGCTGCTAAGCCAAAGCATAGCCGTTCTTGGTATTGATACGCATGCGCTGCATCACCTAAAGTGGCTGCGCTGTATGGCCCGCTTGCAAATGCTTAGCGTACCCTACAACCTACAGCTTTTAGAGGAACTAAAGGCTGAAATGTGGGAAGTGCTAAGTTACTACGAAACATGGAACCGCCTTACGGAACAGGGCTTGCTACTGGTAGAAGCGGCACAAATTGCCAATATTAGCGAAAGCTTTGCAGAAGCACTTGGTTACATAACTAAGGCTGTTCAATTGCTGGAGGCTGCTCAACTGCCCGAGCTTACTGCTAATGCACAGCTAAAAAAAGGCATACTGTTGTACACTTGGGCGCAAAAGGGTCAGCCACAGTTTTACAGGGCTGCCAAAGATGCCTTTTTGGCCGCCTTACAGGTATTTACCCGCGATGCTGCCCCGCATGTGTTTGCCGATATACACCATTACCTCGGTATTATTTACAGCGAAATACCCGATGAGGTACAAAAGAAAAGCGTATGGGCGGGAGTGTCGGTCTCGTCGTTTCACGAAGCACTTAATTTTTACAACAAGGTAGATTACCCTTACGAGTTTGCACAGGTGTGCCACCATTTTGGCAATGCTTTTACCAAATACCCTGCAGCTGCGTTGGGCGACAATTTTGAAAAAGCCCTGAACTGGTACCACGAGGCCCTAGATGTGCGCACCGCTGAAGCGTACCCGTTAGAGCGAAGCCTTACCCTAAGCAACTACCTCGATGCTGCATGGAAAGCCGGCAACCCCGGCGATGGCTACAGCGAAGACCGATGGCACGATATGTGGCAGCGGGCGCAGGAGCTAAAGACCCTTGCCACAGAGGAAACACTCCGCACCGAAGCAGCGGACTGGCTCGATGTGCTGGTGAAGGCGAAAGCTGCAGTATAATGTTAAGACCTAAAATTGTACTTTAGCCAAATGTCGCTCAATGGCCTTTATTTCACCCGCAAAATTGGTTAAAGCTAGTTGTCGTTTCTCATAGGAGTTTACGAAAACCCTCCCTATTTGCACAGGTGAATATCCCTTTGCAACCACGCATCGGTGCCCCGCTTCGAAAATTAGAAAGACAAAAGTATCTCAGCGCCAAAATGCCTTCAACGTTTTAAGACGCTTTTTTGGCTACTCACCAAGCGTTGCTAGGTATGGCTGTGGACCGTATATGGTTTTAATGAGCAAAAAAAATGGCAAACTCAACCATGTGTGGGGTCGAGTTTGCCAACAGATGTAGCGGTTTAAGGCCTGCCATCACTTTTTGGATGGCGCACTACTGAACCGAAATTTGCTTTACCTCTGGTTTTGCCGCTGCTTTTTTCGGCAACAGTACCTTCAGCAATCCATCTTCATACTTTGCGGCAATGGCTTCGGCATTCACTTTGTCGTTTAGGCTAAAGCTGCGCGAAAAGTCGTCGGTTTTAAACTCCTTCCGTACGGTTTTGAAGCTTGAATCCGCTGTTTCGCTCTTAATCGCATAGCCAATGGTGAGCAAGTCGTTTTCCACTTTTAGGCTAAAGTGCTCCTTGTGGCGGCCGGGGGCGGCTATCTCCATGTGAAAGGCGTCTTCTGTTTCCACAATGTTTACAGGTACGGCTTGCTGTGCGCCAAATGCTTTTGAGCGGTTCTGGTCAAAGTCGGCAAACAGTTCGTTTACCAGACCGGTCCAAGTGCGGGCTTGTTGGGGGTGATTCATTCTTACTAACATGATTATTGGTTTTTTTGGTTACACATTCATGATTTTCCCCAGTATCATCAATTGCTGTTCCATTGGGGTTTTTACTGACTAAAATGCCGAAAGCTACAGAAAAATGCTTTAAAAAATGCCATTATGACATCTATTTTTTTAATATGAGACATAATGGCTGATTTT